>CAWUND010000027.1:0-11705 GCA_963923815.1 uncultured bacterium | reverse complement strand
GCTTGGCCTCATCCAGGCTCTTGCCCTTGCCCTCCTCTTGCCAATAGTTGATCACTTCGGTGGCCTTGTTGAGGATCTCAACGCGCTCGTTGTCGGTGATCCAGCTCTTGCCTTCCAGCTCGGTCTTGAGGGTTTCCCAGGCATCCTCACGGGGCCAGAAGAAGTAGGCGGTGAGGGGGCTGGGGCCGCCACCCACGATCTGATCCACCGCCAGGGCCACGTTGTCCGGCAGCCAGAGGATCTTCAGCAGGAAACGACCCTCGTCAGCCTTGGGGGTGCGGCCGGAGGGCACACCGTTTTCATCGATGGTGGCCGCCGCCAGCACGGCGCTGGCACCACGCAGCACGGGACGGCCTTCGGTGGTGTCCTCAGCGGAAACCTCGGCAGCGGCCGTCGCCACGGCGCTTTCAGCGCTCTCGGTGCTCATGGTGTCAGCGCTCAAGACTGAAGTGACAAACGACTAACCTACCAGCCGCCGTTGCACCCACCCTGACGCCCCGGGCCGTTCTGCTGTTCGACATCGACGGGGTGATCCGGGATGTGGGGGGCAGTTACCGCCGGGCCATCGTGGAGACGGTGCACCACTTCGGCGGCCAGCGCCCGCAGCCCGCGGCCATTGATGGGCTCAAGGCGGAAGGCCGCTGGAACAACGACTGGGAGGCCTCCCTGGAGCTGCTGCGCCGTCAGGGGCACGCCCCCCTGCCGGCCTTCGCCGAGCTGGTGGCGGTGTTCAACGGCTTCTATTTCGGCGGTGATCCCGAGGGCGACCCCGCCCAATGGCGGGGCTTCATCGGCAGCGAGCCCCTGCTGGTGGAGCGCAGCCTGTTTGAGCAGCTCAGCGCCGCCGGCGTGCGCTGGGGGTTTGTGAGCGGTGCGGAACCCCCCTCGGCGCGGTTCGTGCTGGAGCAACGGCTGGGTCTGCCGGCGCCGCCGCTGATCGCCATGGGGGATGCCCCCGACAAACCCGATCCCACCGGCTTGCTGCGGCTGGCGGAACAGCTGCTGGAGGCCCCCCTCGGCGAGGCCGCCGCCCCCGTGGCCTACCTGGGCGACACCGTGGCCGATGTGCTCACCGTGGTCCGCGCCCGGGAGCAACGGCCCCAGCAACGCTTCATCAGCCTGGCGGTGCCGCCGCCGCATCTGCAGGCGGCCGAGGCGGCGGAGCGGCGGCAGAGCTATGGGCAGCAGCTGCAGGCCGCCGGCGCCGACCAACTGTTGGAGCGCACCGACCAGGTGCTGGCGGTGCTGGAGGCGCTGCTGGGCTGAGCCCCGCCGCCCGCCTCAGCGCTCCAACGCCACGGGGGCCTTCAGGGCCGCCGCCGTGAGGTTGTCGTGGCCGTGCTCGGTCACCGCCACATCGTCTTCGATGCGGATGCCGATGCCCTTCCAGCGGTCGGCGATGGCCGGCTGCCCCTCGGGCACCGGCAGGCGATCGCTCACGTAGAGGCCCGGCTCCACCGTGAGCACCATGCCCGGCTCCAGGGCCACGTGGTGTTCGCCGAGGCGGTAGGCGCCCACATCGTGCACATCGAGTCCGAGCCAATGGCCGGTGCGGTGCATGTAGAGGTGGCGGTAGGCCCCCTGCTCGATGATCCCGTCCGTGTCGCCGCTGAGCAGCCCCAGCTCCCGCAGGCCCTCCACCAGCACGCGCACGGCGGTGTCGTGCACCGCCTCGGCGGTTTGCCCCGGTGCCACCGCCGCCACCGCCGATTCCTGGGCCGCCAGCACCAGCTCGTAGAGGGCGCGCTGTTCGCCGCTAAAGCGACCGTTGATCGGGAAGGTGCGGGTGATGTCGCCGTTGTAGTAGTCGTTGAGGGAGCAGCCGGCGTCGATCAGCAGCAGATCGCCATCGCGCAGGGGGGCGTTGTTGGCGGTGTAGTGCAACACGCAGGCGTTGTCGCCGCCGGCCACGATCGAGCCATAGGCGGGGCCGCGGGCCCCCTGCTCCAGAAAGTGCTGCTCGATCACGGCCTGCACCTGCCGTTCGTTGAGGCCAGGGCGCGCCACCTGGCGGGCCAGTTCATGGGCCTCCGCCGAAATGCGCGCCGCCTCCCGCATCCGCACCAGCTCCTCGGGGGCCTTGCGCAGCCGCAGCCCATGCAGCAGGGGGCAGGGGGCCACCAACCCCAGGGCCGCCGCACCGCTGCGGGGGGCCCGATCGAGCTGGGCACCCCAGGCCTGCAGCACCAGCGGCTCCACCGAGGGATGGCGGCCCACCCGAAAGGCGATCGCGTCAGCCCCCTTCAGGTACTCGGGCAACCGTTCCGCCAACTCGCTGCGGGGATGGGCCCGATCGGCGCCGAAGCGCTCCACCGCCCCCTCGCAGCCCCAGCGGAAGCCGTTCCACACCTCGGCGCTGGGCTCCTTGGGCTGCACAAACAGCACAAAGCGCTCCCCCTCCGGCCGGTGCGGCAACACCAACGCCACCGCATCGGGCTCGTCAAAACCGGTGAGGTACCAGAAGTCGCTGTTCTGGCGGAAAGGCCACTCGCAGTCGGCGTGGTGCGTCACCAGTGGCGCCGCCGGAATCACCGCCGCCGCGGCCCCCAGGGCCTCCACAAAACGGGCGCGGCGCTCGGCGAACACCTCCTGGGGGATCAGCATGGGGATCGGCATCGGGATCCGGGCGAGGGGCAGCCCTGAGCGCGACGATGGCACAACCGCTGTAATGCATGCCGATTGCCCCGCCACCCTTGGGTGCCCCCTCCAGCGCCGAACGTTCGGAACTGCTGCTGCGGCAGTGGCGGGCGGAGCTGCGGCTGAGCGACCGGGAGCGGGCGGCCCTGGGGCCGGAACTCAAGGCCCTTGATCAGCAGCTGCGGGCCCTGGCGGAACGGCGCCTGCGGGTGGCCGTGTTTGGCCGGGTGGGGGTGGGCAAGTCGAGCCTGCTCAATGCGCTGCTGGGCCGCAGCGTGTTCGCCACCGACGTGGCCCACGGCTGCACCCGCCGCCAGCAACGGGAAGCCTGGCCCGTGGCCGTGCCAGGCCTGCGGGGGGTGGAGCTGGTGGACACCCCGGGCATTGATGAGATCGCCGCCCACGCCCGCCAGCGGTTGGCGGCGCGGCTGGCGCTGGGGGCCGACCTGGTGCTGCTGGTGCTAGACGGCGACCTCACCACCCCGGAAGCCGAAGCCCTCGAGCAGCTGCTGGCGGCCGGCAAACCGCTGCTGCTGGTGCTCAACCGCATCGACTGCTGGCCGGAGGAGGAGCACGACGCCCTGATCGCCAGCATCCGCCGCCGCCTGCCCGCCCCGGCCCGCCAGCTGGAGCTGGTGGCGGTGGCCTCCGCGCCGCGGCGGGCCCAACTGATGCAGGACGGCCGGGTGCGCAGCACCCCCCTGCCGCCGCAGGTTGCCCCCCTGCGGCGGGCCCTGCTGACCCTGCTGGATGCCCATGGCGCGCTGCTGCTGGGGCTCAACGGCCTGCGGGCCGCCGACCGCTTTGGCCAACAGCTGCACCAGTGGCGGCTGCAGCGGGGCCGCAGCGCCGCCCAGGGTCTGATCGGGCGCTACGCCGCCCTCAAGGCCACCGGCGTGGCCGCCAACCCGCTGCTGCTGCTGGATCTGGCGGGCGGCCTGGCGTTGGACACGGCCCTGGTGGTGCAGCTGTGTGAGCTCTATGGCCTGGAGCTGGGGGGCGGCGGCGCCCGGGCCCTGCTCACCCGCCTCTCCGCCCAGAACGCCCTGCTGGGGGGCACCCAGCTGGGGATCCAACTGCTGCTGGGCGGCCTGCGCCAACTGCTGCTGCTGGCGGCCCCCCTCAGCGGCGGGCTCAGCCTGGCGCCGGCGGCGCCGGTGGCCCTGGCCCAGGCCGCCCTGGCGGTGCACACCACCCGCCTCACCGGGCGCCTGGCGGCGGCGGAACTGCTGCGCAGCGCCCAGCACGGCCGGCTGCGGCCGGCCTCACTGCTGCGGCGCCTGGCCCAACAGGACCCCCAGGCCCGGGCCTGGCTGCAGCAATGGCAGGGCCGCGAAGACCCCCGGCTGCAGCTGCAGACGCTGCTGCCATGAGCCAGCCGCCCCTGGCGCTGTTTGGCACCAGCGCCGATCCACCCACCGCCGGCCACCGGGCCCTGCTGGCGGGGCTGGCAGAGCACTACGGGCAGGTGGCCACCTGGGCCAGCGACAACCCCCTCAAACGCCATGGCGCCCCACTGGCGCTGCGGGCCGAGCTGCTGCAGGCCCTGGTGAACGACCTGGCCGATCCGCGGGTGGAGCTGGTGCAGAGCCTCAGCAGCCCCCGCGCCCTGGAGACCCTGGAGCGGGCCGAGGCCCGCTGGCCCCAGCGACCCCTGGTGTTTGTGGTGGGGGGTGACCTGGCGGAGCAGGTGCCCCGCTGGCACCGGGCCGCCGATCTGCTGCGGCGCTGCCGGCTGGCGGTGGTGCCGCGCCAGGGCTACCGCTTCGACCCCAGCTGCCTGGAGGCCCTGCGGCAATTGGGCGGATCGCCGGAGCTGCTGGCCCTGCCGGTGCCCGCCAGCGCCAGCTCCGCCATCCGCGAGCAACCCAGCCCAGAGCAGGTGCCGCCGGTGCTGTGGGCGGAACTGGTCAAGCACAATCTCTACGGATTGGGGGAGTCCGGCCCCGCCTGCAGCCGCTGATGCGCATCGCCCTCGCCCAGATCAATCCACTGGTGGGCGACCTGCTGGGCAACGGCGAGCAACTGCTGCAGGCCTGCCGGCTGGCCGCGGAGCAGGGGGCGGACTTGGTGGTGGCACCGGAGCTGGCGCTCTGGGGCTACCCCCCGCGCGATCTGCTGCTGCGGCCAGCGCTGCGCCAACGCCAGGCGCAGGCCCTCGACCAACTGGCGGCCCAGCTGCCGGCGGAGCTGGCGCTGCTGCTGGGGGTGAGCGAATCCGCCAGCGACGGCCAGCAGCCGGATCTGTTCAACGCCGCGGCCCTGGTGGAGGCCGGAGGCTGGCGGGTGGTGGCCCGCAAGCGGCTGCTCCCCAGCTACGACGTGTTCGACGAGCGCCGCTACTTCCGGCCGGCCGATCAGCCCTGCCTGCTGGAGCTGGAGCGGGGCGGCCGCCCCTGGCGGCTGGGGCTCACCCTCTGCGAAGACCTTTGGGTGGAGGAGCGGCTGCTGGGGCAGCGGCTGCTCGGGGCCGATCCCATCGGCGAGCTGCAGGCGCTGCAGCCGGATCTGCTGATCAACCTCTCCGCCTCCCCCTTTGCCCAGGGCAAGGCCGAGCTGCGGCGCCAACTGGCCGCCGCCGCCGCCGATCGGCTCGGCTGCCCGGTGGTGTACGTGAACCAGGCGGGCGGCAACGACGAGCTGATCTTCGATGGGGGCAGCTTCGTGGGCACCCCCGGCGGCGGTGTGCCCTGCCAGCTGGCCTTCGCCGCCGCCGACCTGGCCTGCTGGGATGCCGCGGGAAGCACGGCCCCCGCGGCCCCACCGCTGCCGGATGCGGAGGAGCTGCTGCTGCGCAACCTGGTGCTGGGGGTGCGCGATTACGCCCGCAAATGCGGCTTCCAAACCGCCCTGCTCGGCCTGAGCGGCGGCATCGACTCGGCCCTGGTGGCGGTGATCGCCGCGGCGGCCCTCGGCCCGCAGCGGCTGCAGGCGGTGCTGATGCCCTCCCCCTGGAGCTCCACCGGCTCGGTGGACGACGCGCTGGCCCTCGCCGATCGGCTGGGCATCGCCAACCAAACGGTGCCGATCGCCCCGCTGATGGCGAGCTTCGATCAGGCCCTCAGCCCTGCCCTGGGATCAGCGCCCATGGGGCTCACGGCGGAAAACCTGCAATCGCGCATCCGCGGCACGCTGCTGATGGCCCTGGCCAACCAGCAGGGGCAGCTGCTGCTCACCACCGGCAACAAATCGGAGCTGGCGGTGGGCTACTGCACCCTCTACGGCGACATGAACGGCGGCCTGGCCGTGATCGGCGACCTCTACAAAACCAGCGTGTTCCGCCTGTGCGCCTGGATCGATTCCGCCGCGGCCGCCCGTTGCCGCCGCGAGCTGGGCCTGCCGGCGGAGGGGGAGCTGGTGGGCACGGCCATCCGCGAGAAACCCCCGAGCGCTGAGCTGCGGCCCGACCAGCGGGACAGCGATTCGTTGCCGGACTACGCCGTGCTCGACCCCCTGCTCAAGGCCCTGATCGAACGGCAGCGCAGCCCGGAGGAGCTGATCGCCCAGGGATGTGACCCGGCCCTGGCGGAGCGGGTGCAGGGGCTGCTGCGGCGGGCCGAGTTCAAGCGCCGCCAGGCACCGCCGCTGTTGAAGGTGAGCGGGCGGGCCTTCGGCAGCGGCTGGCGCATGCCGATCGCCGCCGCCGGCTAACCCCAGGGCCCTGGCCGATCGCCGCCGGGGCGGCCATCGTGGAGCCAGTGAGGGCAGCAGCATGGCCGCCAGGGTGGCTCCGATCGCCAGCATCGGCGTTCCGCGCGAGATCAAGCCCGATGAGCAGCGGGTGGCCCTCACCCCGGATGCGGTGCGGGAGCTGGTGGGCCATGGCCTGGTGGTGCGGGTGGAGCAGGGGGCCGGCAGCGGTGCCGGCATCAGCGACGCCGCCTTCGAGCGGGCCGGCGCCGCCGTGGTGGATCGCGACGAGGCCTGGGCCGCCCACCTGGTGGTGAAGGTGAAGGAACCGCAGCCGGAGGAGTTTGGTTTCCTGCGGCCGGATCTGGTGCTGTTCACCTACCTGCACCTGGCCGCCTACCCGGCGGTGGGGCGGGCGCTGCTGGAGGCGGGCTGCACCGCCATCGCCTACGAAACCGTGCAGCTCGATGACGGCAGCCTGCCGCTGCTGGCGCCGATGAGCGAGATCGCCGGCCGCCTGGCCGCCCAGGTGGGGGCCCACCTGCTGGAGCGCCCCCATGGGGGCCGGGGGGTGCTGATCGGCGGCTGCACCGGCGTGAAACCGGCGCGGGTGGTGGTGCTGGGGGCCGGCAGCGTGGGCTGGAATGCGGCGCGCCTCGCCGCCGCCATGGATGCGGAGGTGCTGCTGCTGGATCAATCCCCGCAGCGGCTGCGCCGGGTGGAGGGCCTGCGCCAGGGCCGGCTGGTGACCCTGGTGAGCAGCCGCGGCCTGCTGGAGCGGCTGGTGCCCAGCGCCGACCTGCTGATCGGGGCGGTGCTGCTGCCGGGCGACAGGGCCCCCACCCTGGTGGAGGAGGCGCTGGTGCAGCAGATGCAACCGGGCTCGGTGGTGGTGGATGTGGCCATCGACCAGGGGGGCTGCATCGCCACCAGCCGCGAAACCACCCACACCGAGCCGGTGCGCTGTGTGCACGGGGTGCAGCACTACGCCGTGGGCAACATGCCCGGGGCCGTGCCCTTCACCGCCACCGAAGCCCTGGTGAGCGTGACCCTCCCCTACATCCTCACCATCGCTGGCCGGGGCCTGCTGGAGGCGGTCACCGACCGGCCGGAGCTGGTGTCGGGGCTCAACACCGTGGCGGGGGCGGTGTGCCACCCCGGCGTGGCCAAGGCCCTGGGGCTGCCCAACCGCCACCCGATGGCCTGCCTGCACTAATCGGAAAACATTCCGCGCCCCGTGGCGGGGGGCCAGGCGCCAATCCATAGGTTGTGACCATGGCTCCCCCACCGCCATGGCCTACTGCCGCACCCTGATCCCCATCGCCCACGGGGCCTCCCCCAGCGAGCTGCTCGCCCCCCTGCTGGAACGGCTGGGGCTGGCGGTGGAGCAACCCGATGGCCGCACCCTGATGGCCTTCGAACTGCCCTGCTCCGGCCGCCCCGTGAACGACTACGTGCGGGTGTGGGCCGACTGGAGCGACCTGGCCAACACCGGTGAGGTGCTGCTGGAGACCCTCAGCGGCGAGAGCATGGCCCGCAGCCGCACCCGCTGCGCCGCCGTGCTGGAAACGATTCGCTCCAGCCTGCCCGCCTAGAGCGGCCGCCGCAGGGCCGCCGGGCTGATGCCCTCCCGCAGGGCCAGCACCAGCCCCGCCGCCTCGGCGTAACTGGCGGCCGGGAGCACCTCCAGGCCAAGGGCCTCGGCGCCCACCTGCAACAGGCTGGGGTTGTGCACGGCAATCACCGGGATGCCGCGCTCGGCCGCCGCCAGCACCGCCGCACCCCCAAGGGCGCCGGCGGGGGCCAACACCGCACCCACCTGGCCGATGGCCAGGTCCCCCGGGGCCGCCTGGGCGGCGGGCACCAGATCGGGGGCCCGGCTCAACCCCACCAACACGCAGGCCAGGAAGGTGTAGCCGAGCTCTTCGCCGGCGGCCCGCGGATCCAACTGGGGATCCAGCGGCAGGGGGCTCAGGGCGGGGGCATGGGCGCAGGGCAGCCCCAGCTCCTGGCTGAGCAGATGGCTGATCACCGCTTCGGCACCGGCCAGGGCATCCACACCACTGCCCTGGCGGTAGGCGGTGAGGGCCTCGCTGCCGGGGTCGTCGGGGAAGCGGGCCACCACGGCGATGGCGGTGGCACCGGCCGCCTTGAGGCGTTCGCCGGCCCGCAGCAGGGCCCCGGGCTGCCCCAGCCGGCCCCAGCTCACGCCACTGGCCCCCAGGCTGAGGCTCACCTCCAGGGGTTGGTCGGTGTCCACCACCGCACCGATCTCCAGCCCCAGGCTGGCGCGGCAGCCATCGGCCACCTGCAGGTGGCGCTGCCGCAGCTCCGGCTCCATGCCGGCATCGAGCAGCAGGCCGATGCGCTGCCGCCGCACGGGATGCAGGGCCAGCTCCCCGGCCGCAAAGCGATCCAGGCTGGAGCCCTCCACGTAGTGGATGCGCGGATCACTCCAATAGAGCGCCGCCGCGTTCATCACGTTGGGATGGGTGATCAAACAGCCGCTGGCCGCCGCCAGCAGGCGCGCCGCGGGGATGGCATCACCGGCGTAGCCCCCCAGCTCGCAGCCGATGCCGGTGGGAATCACCAGCAGGGTGGGCAGGGGCGCAGCAGCGCTCATGGGTGGCCCCCGGAGCGCAGGATCACGGCCTCGATTTGCAGGCGGGAGCCGCCATGGGGCAACGGTTCAGCCGCCGTGATCGCCCAGCGCAGCGGCCGGCCGTGGGCTGCGATGGCGCCCAGGATCTGGGGCGTCAGCGCACCGGGGCCGCGCTCGAGCTGCAGCAGCAGGGGTTGCAGCTCGAGCCCACTCACTTCTGGTACTGGCCGAACTGGGCCTCGTAGAGGGCATCCTCCTGGCCAGCCACCAGCTTGAGGTCGCTGCGGGGGTAGGCCACACACAGCAGGGCGAAACCCTCCTGCTGCAGCTCCGCCTTCACCCCCATGGCATCGGGCTGATCCACCGTGCCCTCCTGAATGCGGGCGGCACAGGTGGTGCACACCCCTGAGCAGCAGGAGCTGGGCAGCTCCACCCCGGCGGCCTCGGCGGCGGCGAGCACGGTCTGATCGGCGCGGCAGCTGAAGCTGTGGCTGGCGCCGTTGAGGTCACAGACAACGGTGAAACAATCGCTCATGGGGCGCGGCGGCTGCGGGGCGCGTGGGGTTTCATTGTCCCGGATGGCCGCACCGCTGAGGGCTCATCCATGGGCTCATCCCCGCTCCAGCGGCGTCCACTGGCTGGGGTGGGGGGCGAGGTATTCCGGCGGCGCCGGATCCTGGGGCCCGGCCGGCGGCGCACTGAGCACCAGATCGAAGGCCAGCGACAGCCGCAGCTCCTCGGGGTCGTCGTTGGGGGTCACGGCATGGTCGGTGCCGGCTGGGAACAACACCAGCAGGCCCGCGCGGGGGGCCAGATCCACCCAGGGGGCATTCCAGCGCTGGGCTGCGGCGTCGCCGCAACGCAGCGGCCCGCCGTGGCCCACCGCCAGGCCCGGCACCAACTCATTGGGCTGACGCGCGGGGTAGAGCCGCAGGCAGCCGCTGCGGCCGGAGCCGTCGCCATTGAGATAGAGGATCGCGCTGAGGTGGGCGTTGGGGTGGTGGTGGCGCCCCACCGCCTGGCCTGGGGCGCTCACCACGGGCCAGGCCCGCTGGATGTGCAGCGCCAAGCGGCCGGGCTCGAAGCCGAGCTGCTCCAGGTAGCTCCAGCTGTGGCGGCGCAGGTGGTCGGTGACCCCCGCAAACGCCTGCAGGCGGTGCAACTGCCAGATGCCGTTGATGTCTCCGGTCCAGGCGCAGCCCTGCTCGGGGTTGCCCTCGGCCGCGCCGCGCAGGGCCAGCACCTCCTGCATCAGCACCGCCAGCTCCAGCGGATCCAGGCGCAACTGCACCTGCGCCACAGCCAGGGGAAACAGCGGCTGAAGCTCCAGCGTCATCGGCCCGGGGCCCTCGGTGCATCCCCTTCATCCTCCATGGCCCGGGGGCGGGCACAAAAAAAGCCCCTCCTGAGGAGGGGCCCTTCGATGGAGTGGCGGATCAGGCCATGGCGGCCGCACCGCCCACCACTTCCAGGATTTCCTGGGTAATGGCGGCCTGGCGGGCCTTGTTGTAGTCGAGGGTGAGGGTCTTGGCGAGCGCCTTGGCGTTGTCGCTGGCGTTGTTCATGGCCGTCATCCGGCTGGCCAGCTCGGAGGCGGCGGCCTCCTGCAGGGAGCGCAGCAGCTGGTTCTGCAGGTAGAGGGGCAGCAGGGCGTTGAGCAGCTGATCGGGGCTCTGCTCGAACACCAGATCAGACGGCAGGGCCGGCTGCTCGTTGCTCACCGTGCCCTTCTCCACGCCCAGCTGGCCGTCGCGGGTGGTGAGACGGAAGATCTCATCGTCGGCGCTGGCGATGCCCTGGGGATCCAGGGGCAGCAGGGTTTGGGAGACGGGCTTGGAGCTCACCAGGTTGATGAACTTGGTGAAGATGATCTCCACCCGGTCGGTGCTGCCGGAGAGGAACTCAGCCAGCACCTCCTGCGAGATCTTGCCGGCCTCAGCGGCGTTGGGCACCTGCTCCAAACCGGTGAAGCTGGCGCGGATCGTGTACTGGCTGGAGCGGTTCTGGAAGTAGGTGACGACCTTGCGGCCGATCAACACCAGATCCACCTGGTAGCCCTGGCCCTTGAGTTCGGCCACGCGCTGCTCGGTGCGCTTGATGATGTTGGCGTTGTAGCCACCGCACAGGCCGCGATCGCCGGTGACGGCCATCAGCGTGATCGTGCGCACGTCACGGTTTTCCAGCAACGGCGCATCGGCGGTTTCGAACTGCATGCGGGTCTGGAGGTTTTCCAGAATCCGCGCCAGCCGATCCGCGAAGGGGCGGCTCCGGAGCACTTGCTCCTGGGCGCGACGCACCTTGGCCGCGGCCACCAGGCGCATGGCCTCAGTGATCTTGCGGGTGTTCTTGACGGAACTGATCCGGTCGCGGATCTCCTTGAGGTTGGCCATGGAAGGGGGTCTCCGGGGTAACCGTCAGGATCAGGCCGCAGCCAGCATCGACGACTTCACTTCGTTGATGGCGTCCTTGAGCATGGCCTCAGCCTCTTCGCTGAGCTGCTTCTCGGTCTGCACCTTGTTGATGAACTCGGCCTTGTTGGTCTTGAGGTACTCGCGCAGTTCGCGGCAGAACTGCACCACCGACTCCACGGGCACTTCGTCGATCATGCCCTTCACGCCGGCGTACACCACGGCCACCTGCTCAGCCAGGATCAGGGGGCTGAACTGGGGCTGCTTGAGGATCTCGCGGAGGCGCTTGCCGCGGGCCAGCTGCTGCTGGGTGGCGGCATCCAGATCGGAGGCGAACTGCGAGAAGGCGGCCAGTTCGTCGAACTGGGCCAGCTCCAGCTTCAGGGTGCCGGCGATCTTCTTGATGGCCTTGGTCTGGGCGGCACCGC
>CAWUND010000026.1:0-11848 GCA_963923815.1 uncultured bacterium | reverse complement strand
GCCGGTGGGCGGCGTGAAGCAGCCGTTCCGCTTTGACACCTACGACGGCAAGTTCCGCTGGTACAGCTTCGCCATCCACGGCAGCAACGACGACAAGCGCATCGGCCAGAAGGTGACCGGTGGCTGCGTGAACGTGGCGGCCCCGGTGCTGAAGACCCTGCTGGCTTCGGTGCAGCTGGGCGATGAGGTGGTGGTGAGCGCCAACGGGCCCTGCACCCCCTGAGGCCTCAGGGCCGCGGGGAGAAGGTGAGCAGGTTGTCGGCGGCGTTGTAGTGGAAGCGGCCCGGGGTGGAGCGCTGCGGCTTGAGGGGTGTCTTCTCCAGGGCGTCGTAATGGAGGCGCATGGCCTTGAGCCGTTCGTCGTAGCCGGGATGGGTGGAGTCGGGTTCGGTGGCGCTGCCATCACCGGTGGAGCGGTGCATGAAGTCCAGCTCCTGCTCGCACACGCGGCCTTGGAAACCCGCCCGGGCGAGCATGTCGGCGGCGTCGCGGTCGGCCTCGAGCTCCTGCTGGCGTGAGAGGCGCATCAGGGCGAGCTCCTTGGGTTTGCCTGTGAGGCTCCGGAAGTTGTGGTGCTCCTGGTAGCTGCTGGTGAACACGTGATGGCGCAGCACATGCGCGATCTCGTGGGCCACGGTGCAGGCGAGGTAGCCGTTGTGGGGGCCGTAGGCGCGGAACGTGGATCGCGGCAGCATCACCGTGCCGCTGGAGGTCGACCATCCCTGGATGTCGCCGAGGGCATAGCCCTGGCGGATCAATTCATCCCAGCCATTGCCGTAGTGCGTGTAGGGGTTGAGCTGGGCAAACAGCTCGCATTGATCCGGCTTGCACAGGCCCCGCTGCTGGGCCAGGTAGGCCGCATAGCTTCCCGAGCCCACCATGAAGGCAATCGGCTGGCGCCCCAGGTTGTTGCCGTGGCTGAGGCGCTCCACCACCGCCTGGAGGGTCTGCACCTCGGCGGGTTGGCGCCGCTGCCACAGCCAGGCCCCGAGCCCCACCAGCGCGGCCAGGCCCAGCACCGCAGCGGCGCGTTTGGTTCGTGGGGCAGGGATGGACAACCTCATCGGTCCATCCTGGCGGTAGAGGCCCCCCTACGACGAGCAGCTGTAGTGCGACACGCCGCCGGCGTTGAAGAACTCGCGCGGGCGCAGGCGGTTGTAGGTGGCGGCCAGCTCGGCGGGGGGCTCGGCGTAGGGGTCGCGGAACACCGCCTGCAGCTCCTGGATCAGGCGGGTGTCGCCGGCGGCGGCCTGCTCGTAGGCCGGTGCCACGAGCCATTCGCGCCAGGTGATGGCGGGGTTCACCCTCCGCATGGCGGCTGAGGCGGCGGCCGCATCGCCCAGCTGCTGGCGCCAGCGCTCGAGCCAGGCCTGCAGTTGGGTCTCCAGGTCGCTGGAGCAGGGCACGTAGAAGCTGGGCTTGAGCGCCTCCACCGTGTCGGGGATGGCGGAGAGCCGCCGGAAGAACAGCGTGTAATCGGCGCGGGCATTGACCAGCAGCTGCAGCAGCTGCTGCACCAGCTCGGCGTCGTACTGGCTGAGGCCGAGCTTGCTGGCCCACATCGCCTCCAGCTGTTGCGCCATGGCATCGGCGAAGCCATCGCGCAGGGCATCGAGCTGCTCGAGGGCGGTGGCGTTGCCCTCCAGCAGCGGCCGCATGGCGGTGCAGAACATGCCGTAGTTGGCCTCGGCCGCCGCCGGTTGGTTGAAGAAGCAGAAGTGTTCGCCGCCGCCGGTCCACGGCTGGAAGCGCGGTTCAAACAATTCGCAGAAGCCAAAGGGGCCGTAGTCGAGCGTGTAGCCGCCGGCGGCGCAGTTGTCGCTGTTGAAGTTGCCCTGGCAGTAGCCCACCCGCATCCACTGGGCCACCAGGGCGGTGAGGCGTCCGCGAAACAGGCGCGCCAGCTCCAGCACCTGCTCCTGCAGCGGCAGCGATGCATTGATCTCGGCGCGGTAGTTGCGCGCGATCAGGTGCTCGGTGATCTGCTGCAGCTCCCGCTGCGCTGCGGGGTGGGCGTTGCTGCGGGCGCGGCGGCCAAATAGCTCCAGCTGCCCCACCCGCAGAAACGACGGCGCCACCCGGGTGGTGATCGCCGCCGGGTTGTCGACCATCACGTCGGGGTCGTAGGAGCTGGAGTGCGGCGCATACCAGGGGCGGCGCACGGTTTCCGCGTGCGACACGAGCAGCGTGAGCGAGCGGGAGGTGGGCACCCCCAGGGCGTGCATCAGCTCCTGGGCCAGGAATTCGCGCACGCTGGAGCGCAGCACGGCGCGGCCATCGGCGCCGCGGCAGTAGGGGGTGGGGCCGCCGCCCTTGAGCTGCAGCTCCCAGCGCTGGCCGTTGAACAGGCCTTCAAACACGGAGATGGCCCGGCCATCGCCGTAGCCGTTGCCCGTGCCGAAGGGGCACTGCTGGATGTATTCGGTGCCGTAGATCGAGAGGGCATAGCCGGTGGCCCAGCCGTAGGGGCGCATGGGGCCGGTGGCCGCGCTGCTGTCGCCGGAGAAGAAACGGATGAAGGCCGGGTCGTCGAGCAGCTGCTCGCTGAGCCCCAGCTCCGCAAACAGCGCCGTGCTGTGGGCCACGTATGTCGGATCCGGCAGGGGCGTGGCGGTGACGGGCACGTAGTGGCCGGAGCGCACCTGGCGGGGGCGGTGGTCGCGGCCATCGGCCGTGGCCTGCGGGTCGGGCTGCAGCGTGTTCAGCAGGGAATAGTCGGCCTGGCCGGCGAACTCCGCAAAGCTGGATGTGAGCACTGGCCTGGCCTCCGGTGGCCCGCTGCGGGGCCCGACCTGCCTTATAGCGCTTGGCTTGATGCGCTGACTCACCCCGGTGTGAGGCCCGGCCGGGCCTACCACCAGCCCGGGATCACCCGCCGCTGCGGCAGTGGGGTCATCAGCCGGGTGGCCAGCCAGTAGAGCAGCAGCAGATCACCGCTCTGCACCCCCAGCAGCAACAGCGAGGGGCCTTCCGTGAGGGTGAGGCCTTCGCCCAGGGCCACGGAGCTGGTGATGATCACTGCGCAGCCGAGCCACCAGCACAGCCGCAGGGTGCGGTTGGCCAGGGGCCGCGGGGCAATCAGGTTGACCCACACCAGCTGGCAGGCGAGCACGGTGGCGTAGTTGATCCAGAGCCTCGGCTCCAACACGTTGTCGTACAAGGCGGACGCCTCCACATCGGGCCGAGCGAGCAGCTCGAACAACCAGGGCCGGCCGTAGGTGGTGAGCAGCCAGCCCCAGGCCACGTCGATGGCGGTGAGCAGGATCGGAGCCAGCCAGGGCCGGGTGGGGGTGCTCATGCGGGATGAGGTGACCGCTCACATCCTCGGGCTTGAGTCATCCCCAAGACCGTGTTGCAGCTCCAGAGGGCCTGATGCGGAATGGGTTTGAGCCGGGGTTCTCGCGCTTCTAGGGCGACGGCTACATGTTTGCCGATGGCGCCGTTTGGGCCAACAACGACAACGGCAGGATCGCCGTGTATGCCATCAACCCCTGAGCCGCTCAGCGAGCGCTGCTGATCAGGGCCGTCTAGCGCCCCACGCCCGGACGGCCGTAGCCCGCACCCGGCAGGGCCCCAGCCCCTGAGGCCGGACCGCCAACGCCACCTGCGCCCACGCCGGGGGCCCCATATCCCGCACCGGGCAACACACCCGCCCCCGAGGCCGGACCGCCGACCCCACCCGCCGCAGGTGTACCGGCCGCACCGAACCCCGCTCCGGGACGCACGCCAGCACCCGAGGCTGGGCCGCCAACGCCACCGGGATTGGGCCTGGCCTGCACGGCAGCCATGGAACTGCCGGCGATCAGCGCCATCGCCAGCAGGTGAACAGGCTTCAACACCATGGCCGATCGGGCGGAACACTCTTTCTCTAGGCCCGATTCCTGCGGCAGACAACCAGGGGCCTCAGCGCTCCCGCTCCCCCAGGCTCGACCACAGCCACGCGCCGAGGCTCATCACCGCCGCCCCAAAGGCGAGGAAGGCAATCAGCAGGTCGGGGCGTTCCATGGGGCCAGTGTGCGCGCGTGCTGCAGGTGGCGATGTGGCGATGGCTGCACGAATCAGGGATCCCTGGTATGGAGCCGCCAGCCCCGCCTCAATCCGAAAGCCCGTCCGCAGATTTGCGGCGCATCAAGGCTCAGGTGCGGATCCTGAGCCCATCCATCGCGAGGAGCACGCGGTGCCCATCGTGATCCAGAGCCGCAGCATCGACGACTCCGAGTGGAGTGATGAAGTGTGGCGGCGCACCCACTTTGAGGCCTTTGTGGTGGCCAAGAACAAGGCCAAGCTCACCGGCCGCATCTACCGCCTGGTGGACCAGGACGGAGCGGTGCTCGAAGAGGTGCGCCACCTGGGCAGCAGCTTCAAGCGCGGGCGGAGCGGCCCGCCAGGGCCGTAACCAGCCAGGCCACGATCAGCGCCGCGGGAATCAGGGGGCTCATCAGCCCAGCCCCAGCTGGCCGAGGATGCCCTTGCCGCTGAGGGCTTCGGTGGCGATTGCGATCACGAAGCCGAGCATGGCCAGGCGGCCATTCAGGGATTCGGCGAACGGCACAAAGCCGGTGCGCTGGTAAGGAACCTTGAAACTGGTGCTGGAGGAGCTGGCCATGGCGGTCAAGCGTTCGTTACACAGCTTAATACGAGCCGGTGGCGGGTTGGTTTAGCGCCCCGCCGCATCCGGCTGCTCCGGCGTGAATTCCTCCGCTTCGATCCGGTAGTACTCGCGCTCGTCGGAGCAGCACAGGTCGCCGTAGTAGCGCTCCAGCACCGCGTGGGCGTCGTCGTAGCTGGCGTAGCAGTGGCCGGCGATGGCATCGTGCTGGCCGTCGTCGCGCTGGATGCGGTAGCGGGTGGCCATGGCGTTAGGCCCCAGGTGGCAACAGCCGCTCCAGGATCTCAGCCACCCCATCCACCAGCGGCCGCGTGATCCCCAGCTTCGGGCTGCGGATCGTTCCGCTGCGCAACTCCGCCGCGCTGATTAGGGCCATGTCTTGCCCCTCCAGCAGCTGCAGCTGCTGGATCGGCACCGTGAGCGGCCCGGCAAACACATGGGCCAGCCGGCGCGGGTGGTGGTGCAGCCAGCGGAATTCGAGCGCGTCGCCGCCCCAGCTGATTTCCTCCAGCAGCTCACGCCGCAGCGCCTGCTCCGGCCCTTCCCCCGGCTCCAGATGGCCGCCGAACAGCCCCCAGCAGCCGGGCCCCACGATGCCGGGCACGTCGTCGCGCAGTTGCATCAGCCAGTGGCCGTTGCGCTCCAGCAGGGCCAGGGCCACCTCCGCCGGCATGGACGCTCCCCTTCCGTGCCTGCATCCTGGCGGCTGGTGGCCACCCTCCTCTGAACAGCGTTGATGCCCTGATCGCCCGCTACGGGCTGCAGCCCCACCCCGAGGGGGGCTACTACCGCGAACTGCACCGCAGCCCCCTAGCGGTGCAGCGCGGCGATGGCCAGACCCGCTCGGCCCTCACCGTGATTCTGTTTTTGCTGCCCGGCGGCGCCGTGAGCCGCTGGCACCGGGTGGCGGGCGCCGATGAGAGCTGGCACTTCATCGGCGGTGATCCCCTGGAGCTGCTGCAGCTCGATCCCGGCGGCGGCGAGCCCCAGGCCAGCCGCTTGGGGTTTGATCCGGCCGATGCATCCCTGCTGCCGGTGGCGGTGGTGCCATCGGGCTGGTGGCAGGCGGCCCGCAGCCTCGGCGCCTGGAGCTTGGTGAGCTGTTGCGTGGGCCCCGGCTTCAGCTTCCACGACTTCTCCCTGCTGGCGGATCACGACGCCGCCACCCATCCCGCCGGTGCTTTGCCAGCCTGGTTGTAACGCTTGCTCCGCTCCGGCTTGCCCATGCCGCCCCTGCTCCCCGGCCGCTCCGCCCCCCGCTGGCTGGCGGCCACGCTGCAGTTCATCGGCACCGTGGCGGTGGCGATCTGGCTGGTGAGTGCGCTGCCCTATCTGCTGTTGTTCAGCCTGGTGCTGGCGCTGCTGTTGATCCCCACCCTGCGGCGGCTGCGCACCGAGCTGCACCGCACCGTGGATGTGCCGGCCCGCCCGCTCACCGACATCACCCCCTGGCACCGCCGTCTCATCCGCGAATTCACCCTCTGGAGCCAGGGCCAGCCGCCCCGCCGCTAGCGCCGGCTGCGGGCCCGCAGCTCCCAGGGCCGCTCCAGGCCGCCGGGCACCGCCCACACCCCCAGGCGCTTGAGGCGGGCTTGGGTTTCCAGGCGGCCGTAGGTCTGCCGGTCGCAGCCGCGGATGTAGGCCCAATACACAAACGCCGCGCCCCGCTCCACCAGCCGTTGGTTCACGTTCACGCCCTGCGGCGTGCGCAGCTCCGCCACCAACCGCCCGTAGCGATCCGTGGCGAATCGGCGCACCTGCACCGCCGATCCCAATGGCAACAGCTCCCGCAGCTGCCACCGCGCCGCCGCCCCCTGGGGCCGCTGCCGCAGCTCCGGTGCATCGATGCAGGCCAGCCGCACCGCCACCCGCTCCCCATCGCGCCGCAGCCGCACGGTGTCGCCATCGTGAACACCCACCACCGTGGCCTCCGCGCCGCCGAGGGCCAGCAGGGCCGAGGAGATCAGGGCGAGGAGGGGTGGCATGCGCACCTCCAAGCGGTGTTCATCACGCTACCGGCGCTGGCCGCAACCGGCGCTGACCCGCCAAGCTGGGCGCAGGCCCCGCCCTGCAGATGGATCATCCCCTCGTGTTTGTGGTGGCCCCCGCCGCCGTGCTGCCCGATGGCCCGGTGGATTGGGTGGATCTGGTGGCGGCCCAGCGCCAGGGCCCGCGAGGTGCCTTTGCCCTGCGGTTGTTCCCCGCCGCCGGCCAGGGGCCCGACGACCTGAGCGGCCTGCCCTGGGACGGCCAATTGCAGACCCGCCCCATCTGCGATGCGCTGGTGCCCCAGTTCGATCCGCGCCTCAATGCCTTGGGCGTCTACCGCCGCCACAGCGAGGGCGACGCCTTCCACTGCCTCGATCGCTTCCCCCTGGCGGAGGCCAGCAACGAAACCTGCTGGTTTTATCCCACCCACGACGGCACCTTCCTGAGCTGGGAGCGTGCCCTGGAGCTGGGGCTCGACCCCGGTGCCGTGGCGGCGGAAGCCCAGGCCGCCGTGCCAATCGACTACGACCGCGGCCTGGTGACGGTGCTCTGGAGCCTGCTGGCCGACGACGCCAGCCTCACCTGCGTGGGGCTCACCTACAGCGGCCAACGCATCGAATGGCCCCAGGCCCACCGCAACCCGGAGCCGATGGCCACCTGGAGTGTGTTCAGCGTGAATAGCCAGGCCGATGTGGCCCTCAGCATCGAGGCCTCCCAGACGGTGTTTCAGGAGGGCTGAGGGCTCCGCTGTGGCGCGTCAGCTGCCGCCGCTCACCAGGGCGCGGCAGCTGGTGCTGTCCACCATCGAGGTCACCTGGTTGGTGGCCTCATCGCGGATCCGGTATTGGCGGCCGTCGGAGCAGCAGCGGGTCTGCGCCTCCAGCTGCGCCCAATACTCCGCCGCGGCGCGGCCCTGGATGCGCCAGCCATCGCTGTGCAGCGCTTCGATCACATACATGGCTTCAACCCGTGAGGGGTGTAGCCCCATCACAGCCATGCGCCGCCGGGGCGCCACGAATCAGCAGGAAGGGTTCGGGATCAAGCGGCGGTTGCCCTCCGGCCGTGGCTCCCCCATGGGGATCCGCTGCGACGGCCCCAGCTCAGGGCTGGCCTGGCGGTACACCACCACCGTGGCCTGGTGAGCTTGCGTGGCTGGGGCTGTGGCGGCGGCTGTGGGGCTTGAGCAGGGCATGGTCGGGGCTGGTGGCCCAAGGGAGGCACTGTTCCACCCCTAGCCAGGGGGAGCGCCGGCGCCAAGCTGGGGTCAACCGCATGGGGATTGGGTGCATCTCACCTGGCAGCTCTGGGCCCTGGGGGCGGCGCTGATGGCCGCCTGCACCGCGGTGCTCTCCAAGCTCGGCATCGAGGGCATCGACCCCAACCTGGCCACCCTGCTGCGCACCCTCGTGGTGGCCGTGGTGCTCACGGCGCTGTTGGCAATGAGCGGCCATCTGCAGGCCGTGCCGCTGCAGGCCCTGCCGCGCCGCAGCCTGCTGGCCCTGGCCCTGGCGGGGTTGGCCACCGGCCTCTCCTGGCTCTGTTATTTCCAGGCCCTGCGCCTAGGCCCCGTGGCTGGCGTGGCCTCGATCGACAAGCTCAGCGTGCCGCTGGTGGCCGTGCTCGGGCTGCTTTGGCTGGGGGAATCCCTTCGGCCCGTGGGGTGGATCGGCGTGCTGCTGATGGGGGCCGGCGCCGCATTGGTGGCCTTGGCCTAACCCCCCAGCCCTGATCCGCCATGGCACGCCCCCACCAGCGCCTCCCGGCCAACGCCCCCGGCCCCTTCTACGTGGATGCCAGCTGCATCGACTGCGGCACCTGCTGGCAATTTGATCCGCAGCATTTCGCCCCCAGCGGCAGCACGTCGCACGTGTGTCGCCAACCGGAAGGCGATGGCGAACTGCGCCAGGCGTTGCTGGCCCTGCAGGCTTGCCCCGTGGCTGCGATCGGCACCAGTGCCGCCCTGCGGGCCCGCACCCCGGCCGATGGCTTCCCGGCCCTGATCACGCGCCATGCGGCGGCCGATGTCTACTACTGCGGCTGGGCCTCGCGCCGCAGCTTCGGGGCCAGCAGCTGGCTGATCGTGCGCCCCAGCGGCAATGTGCTCGTGGATGTGCCCCGCTGGAGCGCGCCCTTGGCCCGCCGCATCCACGCCTTCGGCGGCATCCGCACCCTGGTGCTCACCCACCGCGACGACGTGGCCGACCACCAGCGCTGGGCCCGCGCCTTCGGCTGCAGCCGCTGGATCCATGCCGCCGATGCCGACGCCGCCCGCGGGGTCGAACGGCGCCTGGAGGGCATCGACCCCCTGGCCCTCGACGCCGACCTGCAGCTGATCCCCACCCCCGGCCACACCGCCGGCTCCCTGGTGGCGGTGCTGGGCCAGCGCGAGGCGGTGCTGTTCAGCGGCGACCACCTCTGGTGGAACCCCGAGCACCAGGTGGTGGTGGCCTCCGAGCGCTACTGCTGGTGGAACTGGAGCGAGCAGCTGCGCTCGGTGGAGCGGCTGCTGGATCTGGATGTCGTCTGGCTGCTACCCGGCCATGGCCACTGGCACACCTTTGCCCCCGGGGCCTGGCGGCCGGCCCTGGAGCAAACCCTCGCCTGGGCCCGGGGCGGCGCCCCATGATGGTGACCCCCATCGCCCCGCCCCCATGCAGGCCACCTGGAACGGCACCGTGATCGCCGCCAGCGACGACATCGTGACCGTGGAGGGCAACGCCTACTTCCCGCCCGAGGCCTTGGTGGAGGGCTGCTTCCGCCCCTCCAGCCACACCAGCCACTGCGGATGGAAAGGGGAGGCCCACTACTACGACGTGGTGGTGGATGGGCAGGTGAACGCCAACGCCGCCTGGTTCTATCCCGAGCCCAAGCAGGCCGCCGCTGAGATCCGCGGCCGCGTGGCCTTCTGGAAGGGCGTGCAGGTGGGCGCCTAGGGCTCCAGAGGCAGGCCGATGTCCTCCCGCCACAGCTCCGGCCGCTGCTGTTGCAGCCGCCCCATCAACGCCACACATCCCTCGTCGTCGAGGCAGTCGACGGCGATGCCCGCATCCAGCAGCCAAGCTTCTGCCCCCTGGTAGCTGCGCCGCTCGCCAATCAGCACCCGCTTGAACCCCAGCAGCACCGCCGTGCCGGCGCACATCGGGCAGGGGGAGAGGGTGGTCACCAGGGTGAGCTCCCGCCAGTCGCGCCGGCGGCCGGCGTTGCGGATGCACTGGGTTTCGCCGTGGCTGGTGGGATCGCCGCTCTGCACCCGCTGGTTGTGGCCGCGGGCCACCACGGTGCCGTCGTCCCGGGCCAGCACCGCCCCCACCGGGATGCCCCCCTCCCCCCAGCTGCGCTCCGCCTCCGCCCGGGCCTCGGCCATCAGCTGCTCCATGGTCCTGCTGTCCATGGCCTCCACGGCGGGGTTGCCTCCAGGATGGCGCCGTTGCTGCCGACTGCCGACGCCGTGAGCACACCCGTGATCGACGCCGATGGCCGCCTGGTGAACGAACCCGCCGGCCCGCCGGCGGCGGTGCTGTTGCTGGCCCATGGCGCCGGTGCCCCCATGGACAGCCCCTTCATGGCGGCCATGGCCGAAGGGCTGGCGGCCTGCGGCTGGCGGGTGGTGCGCTTTGAGTTTCCGTACATGGCCCGGCGCCGCCAGGACGGCACCCGCCCCGCCCCCGATCGGCTCCCCAAGCTCGAGCAGGCCTTCCGCGATCAGCTGCTTCGCGAAGCCAGCCAGCACGCCAGCGGCCTGCCCCTGTGCATCGGGGGCAAATCCATGGGCGGCCGGGTGGCCAGCCTGGTGGCCGATGACCTGGCCAACGGGCTCAACCTGCGCGCTTGCCTCTGCCTTGGCTACCCCTTCCATCCCCCCGGCAAACCGGAGACCCTGCGCATCGAACACCTCCAGCGCCAGCGCACCGCCACCCTGATCCTGCAGGGGGAGCGCGATGCCTTTGGGCGGCGGGCTGAGGTGGAGGCCTACGGCCTGGCGCCCAGCGTGCAGCTGGCCTGGATCCCCAGCGGCGACCACAGCTTCAAGCCCACCCGCAGCTCCGGCCTCAGCGAGGCCGATGCCCTGGCCCTGGCGGTGCAGGCGGCCGATGCCTTCCTGCGCCAGCAGCTGGCTGGCTAGGGCAGCTGCTCGGGATGGCGGTGGCGGAGCTCCGCTTGGTGCGCCAGCTCCTGGGCCTGCCACAGCCCCGGCACCGTGCGGCAGTGGTGGCTGCCATCACACACGCGATACAGGTCGCCGCCCACCGCCTCGATCGTGGAGCCCCGCGGGGTGCTGGCCACCAACTGGGGTGAGGGGTCGGGCTGTGGCATGGCGGCCGGGGGGTGGAGCGTTCCCCTCCGGCATAGCCACGGCGGGCGCCCGTGGGCCACAAACACCCCAATCTCGGCGCGTCTGGCCCCCGGAGCAATGAGCATGAACGCCGATTGCCGAGCCATGCCGCCGCAGAGATGCTGTTGGCATCGAATTCGGAGCCGTTCCATGGACGACACTCCACCCCGCCACCAGCCAGGAGCGAGCTGACTGAAGGCCCCTGCTCCAACAGTCTTCCCCAACAGTGGGCGGCTCGTCCGGTGCGACAACAACGGTGCGTCAAACCGGTCGACACTCCATCTGCACCGCCCTAGGTGCCCCCGTGAGTTCACCCCGCCCGACACCTGGAACCCTGGCCCCAGGTGCCTCCCTCGGCAGCTCCGACCCAGCCAGACTTTTCCAACCCCCGGGCCCTCCCCGGGGGTTTCTGCTGTGATGCCCCAACGCCGACCCCCCAGCCCGGATCCCTTCGACGACGGCGATTGGCCCGTGGATCCCGGCCGCCCCTTGGGGTTGCGGCTCCTGGCCCTGGTGGGCGCCCTCTCCTTTGTGATGCTCGGCCTCAGCAGCCTGTTGCCGCTGCTGCAGCCCCAGCCCGATGGGCCCCGCCCGCAGCCGGCGCCGGAGCAACCGCGGGCCTAGGCGGGAAACAGCTCGCCCTGGATCAGGGTGTTCCACTGGGGGGCGCTGCGCCGCCGCAGGCCCGTGGAGCTGCGCTTGCGTGGGGTGTTGCTGCTGGCGCTGGGGCTGGTGCTGGCGCTGGTGAGCACCCTGGCGGCCGGCGCAGGGAGTGGTTCACCGATAGCGGGCATGGCCAGGGGCCAGCCCAGGTCGACGGCGCGGAACACGGCGTAGGGGGACGCGACAGCCATGGCTCGGTTGCAGTACGACTGTACTAGCCGGGTTTGGCGACGCTGTCAATACAGGTGTACTGC
>CAWUND010000025.1:0-11980 GCA_963923815.1 uncultured bacterium | reverse complement strand
GGCGAAGATCGGCGTGAACAGATCCTCCGGGATGCCCAGCTTGCGGTACACGAGCCCGGAATAGAAATCGACGTTGGGGTAGATGCCCTTGGGGCCGAGCCGCTCCGCCGCCACCGCCTCGAGCTTGCGGGCCAGGTCGTAGAGGGGGTCGTGGCCGAACTGGTCGAACAGCTGCTCCGCCAGCTTCTGCAGGATCACCGCCCGCGGATCCTTCACCTTGTATTCGCGGTGGCCGAAGCCCATGATCTTTTGCTTCTCGGCGATGGCCCGCTCCAGCCAGGGCTCCACCTGGTCAGCGGTGCCAATGGTCTCGAGCATGGCCAGCACGTCTTCGTTGGCGCCACCGTGCAGGGGGCCCGCCAGGGTGCCCACGGCGGAGGCCACCACGGCGTAGGGGTCGGTGAGGGTGCTGGCGGTGACGCGGGCGCTGAAGGTGCTGGCGTTGAGGCTGTGCTCGGCGTGCAGGATCAGGCAGGCGTCAAAGATGCGGGCCGCCAGGGGGTCCGGCTCCCGCTCCGTGAGCATGTAGAGGAAGTTGGCGGAGTAGGGCAGATCGTCGCGGGGCTGGATCGGATCCTGGCCTTTGCGGATCAGCTGGAACGCCGCCACCATCGTGGGGATCTTGGCGATCAGCCGCACCACCGCCGACACGATGTATTCGGGGTTGTCGAGGGCGCGGCGGGAATAGAACAGCCCCAGGGATGCGGCACTGCTCTGCAGCGCATCCATCGGGTGCCCCTGGGAGGGGAAGCACTTCATCATGTCGCGGATGCGGAAGCTCACCCGGCGGTGCATCTGCACCTCGTGCTCAAACTCCCGCAGCTGCTCGGCCGTGGGCAGCTCCCCCCAGATCAACAGATAGGCGGTTTCCAGGAAGGTGCTGTGGGCCGCCAGCTCCTCCACGCTGTAGCCGCGGTAGGTGAGCAGCCCCTGCAGGCCATCGATATCGCACACGGACGACTGGGTGGCCGGCACCCCCTCCAACCCCGGGCGGTACGCCGGAGCGGCCGGTTGCAAGGTTGCCTCCACCACGGTGCTGCAGTCGTGTCGCTTGTTGGCAACCTAAGGCCAGCCCAGGGGCGCGTCGGTGGCGCTAGCCACCGGATGGGGCGGCGAATGGGGAATCGGAGCTGCGTCGGCCCAGCAACACGCGTGGCGGCAGCAGCAGCGCCAGGCGGGCCGACCCCATCAGCGATCCCTGGGGGGTCTGGCCCCACTGCAGCACCGCCACGCCGGCCTTCTTGAGCTGCAGGGCTTCGGGGGCCTGCCCCATGGGCACCCCGATCAGCAGGGCCGCCAGGGTGCTGAGGTCGGGTTCATGGCCCACCAGGGCCAGGCGCCGCCAGCCGGAGCGCGGCGAAACGGGCCCCAGCCAGCGCTCCAGCAGGGGCAGCGGATCCGCCAGGGGGGCCAAGGCCGCCGCCAGCTCCAGCTCGGGCGCCAGGCCCGCCGCCACCGCCAGCTCCGCGGTTTGGCGGGCGCGCACCAGCGGGCTGCTCAGCACCAGATCACAGCCAAGATCCAGCTCCACCAGCCGCTGCAGCAGCAGCTGGCTGCGCTCACGGCCCTCGGCGGTGAGGCTGCGCTGGGCATCGTCGAGGTCGGGGCTGCGCTGCTCGGCGATGCCATGGCGCAGCAGCACCAGTTCACGCTTGCGGGTCATGGCCGGCCCTCAGCTGCGCCACTGCAGGGAGGCCCGCAGCCGCAGGGCCCGGCGGTCGGCCCCATCCGGCTCCAGGCTCAGGGCCGCCCCCTCCACATTGGGGGTGAGCGGGGTGCTGGCCAAGGTGTTGAGCAGGCGCCAGGGCTGCCAGCGGCGCAACAGCCCCTGGGCGGTGCCCCCATCCATGGCCCACTGCAGGGGCGCGGAGGAGGCGCCCAGGGCCTGGAGTTGGTCCAGGCGCGGCTGGGGCAACTGCCGGCCCTCGTGCTGTTGGCTGAGCACCGCCAGCCCCTGGCCCCACCAGGCCCAGCCGCGCTCCTGGCTGCGGGCGCCGGCCAACTGGGCCTGCAGCTGGTCGGGGTTGCCCTTCACCGGGCGCGATTGCAGGCGGGTCCAGGCCTGCACCGTGAGGCCCTTGCTCTCCAGGGGCGAGAGGCTGAAGCCCTGCTGCTCCAGGTTGGCCTGCAGCGGCTCCAGGGGGGGCTGATCGGGCCGGGTGGCCAACAGCCAGCCTTCGGGTTGCTCAGCCCAAAGCAGCGGGCCCGCATCGGCGGAGGCCACCAGCTGGGGCAGGGGGCCGGCGGCGCTGGCCAGGGCCCGCTGCAGCAGCGGTGCCAACAGCCGCGCCCAGGGATTGGCCGCCTCGGTGTCGAGCAGCTGGGCGGGCTGGCTCAGCAGGGCCAAGCTCGTGGCCGGGGTCTGCAACTGCTGGGTCAGATCGGCGGGCAGGGGCGGCAGGGGCGGCAGGGGGTCGTGCAGCTGGGTGAGGGCATCCACGCTCAGCCCAGCACCGGCGGGGGCCAGGGCCGCCACCAGCTCAATGGCGCCGTTGTCGGTGGCGGGCAGACCCAGCCATTGCTCCATGGCCTGGGGGCGGGCGGTGAGCAGGGCCACCCCCTGGCCCAGCCGCTGCACCGCCTGCTGCAGCGGCTGGCTGGCGGCCTGGTTGAGCTCATCGATCTGGGACACATCCAGCGCCTGCTCCAACACGCCGCGGCCGGAGGCGATCAGCACCAGGTCGTCGTTGATCAGGGCGGTGGCCAGGGGCTGGGGGTCTTGGCCCAGCAGGGCGCCGCGGCCGCTGATCAGCCCCATCCCCCGGTAACTGCTGATCTGCAGATCGGTGCCGGCGAGGCTGCGGGTCTGCCAGAAGCGCTGCAGGAAGCGGCGGGCCCCGGCGCTATCCCGGCTGCGCAGGGCCAGCACCCATCCGGGGGGCTGCTTGGCCTCCGGGGGGGTGAGCAGGGCAAAGCTGCTCTGGCTGCCCAACCAGGGGGCCAACTCGGAGCGGTAATCGAGGCCGGCGGCGGCGAAGGCCCCATCCCGCAGACGGTCGGCGGCGGCGGCCGCTTCGCGCCGCTGGCGGGGGCGGGCCACCGCCCGGGCATAGGCGGCGGGCTGATCCGGCGCCGCCAGCCAGTGCAGGCTGAGGGGAGCGGTGCGGGGCACAAAGCGGGCCGCCAGGGGCAACTCCAGCCGCTGGGTTTGCAGGGCCAGGGGGCTGTGGTGCCACAACAGCCACCATCCGGCCGCGGCGGCACTGAGCAACGCCACGGCCACCGCCAGCACAGCCGCCAGGAAGGGGCGCGCCCTCATGCCTCGCACACAGGTGTGGCCTCATCTTTATGCATGGCCGGGCCGCTGGCTACGGTGCCGCGATGGCCAGTCCGTCCCCGCTCAGCGCCCGCGAGCTCCAAGCCCGCCTCGAGGCCGGCGAACCGCTGCAGCTGGTGGATGTGCGCGAACCGATGGAGCTGGAGCTGGCGCAGCTGGCCCAGCCGGTGATTCACCTGCCCCTGGGCAGCTCCCAGGCCTGGATCGAGCAGCTGCCGGCGTTGCTGGATCCGGAGCGGCCGGTGGTGGTGCTTTGCCATGCGGGCGTGCGCAGCTGGCAGTTCGGCTGTTGGCTGATGGAAGCCCAGGGCTACGGCCAGGTGTGGAACCTGCAGGGGGGCATCGACGCCTGGAGCGTGGAGGTGGACCCCACGGTTCCGCGGTACTAACGGCTCCGCGCGCCGGTCGGCTCCCCTTACGATCGCTGCACGAACCGCACCCACCCCCGTGCAGCTGCTGCCGCGCCGGCAACAGGAAGTGCTGCAGGCCACGGTGCGCCACTACGTGGACACCACCGAACCGGTGGGCAGCAAGACCCTGGTGCAGCGCTTCGGCCTGGATGCCAGCCCCGCCACGGTGCGATCGGCCATGGGGGCCCTGGAGCAGCGGGGCCTGCTCACCCAACCGCACACCTCCGCCGGGCGGATCCCCAGCCAGCTGGGGTACCGCCATTACGTGGACTGCCTGCTGCCGGCGCCGGGGGTGGCGGTGGGGCAGCTGGAGCGGGAGCTGATGGGGCTGAGCCTGCAGTGGGCCGCCCTCGATGACCTGCTGCTGCAGCTGGCGCGGCGCCTGGCGGATCTCACCGGGCTGCTGAGCCTGATCACGCGCCCGCAGCGGTGCAACCCCCGCCTGCAGGCCCTGCGGCTGGTGCCCAGTGGCGAGCGGCTGCTGGTGTTCCTGGTGGAGGAGGGGGCCTGCGCCAGCACCCTCAACCTGCGCTTGCCGGCCGCCGCCCACGGCCAACTGCCCGCCCTGGAGCGCTGGGCCTGCGAGCAGCTCAGCCGCGGTGAGCTGTGCTGGCAAACCCTGCCCAGCCAGCTCAAGCTCAGTGGTGAGGTGTTGCGCCAGGGGCTCCGCAGCCACCGCCAGAGCCTGCCCAGCACCCCCCAGGCCGCCCTCTGCATGGGGCTCGGCGGGCTGCTGCTGCAGCCGGAATTCCAACGCAGCGACAGCCTGCGGCCGCTGCTGCAATTGGTGGAGGAGCAACCCGGCCAGGTGCTGCTGAGTGAGCAGGCCGGCCAGCTGGGCGGGGTGTGGATCGGCTCCGAGCATCCCCATCCGGCCCTGGGGCCGTGTGCGGTGGTGCAGGCCAGCTATGGGGCCGGGCCCGATGGCCAGGGGCAGGTGGCCCTGATTGGCCCCATGCGCATGGCCTATGCCACGGCCCGTTCGGCCGTGCAGGCGGTGGCCCGCACGCTGGAGCAGCTGCTGGGCTAGACCCGCTGCTCAGCGGGGCTCAACCGCCGAGGCCATCCCCCAGGCGCTCCGCCACGGTGTTCACATCCTTGTCACCGCGGCCGGAGAGGTTCACCACCACCTCGGTTCCCGGGGCGAGGGTGGGGCAGAGCTTGTCGAGCCAGGCGAAGGCGTGGGCCGTCTCCAGGGCCGGGATGATGCCCTCCAGGCGGCAGAGCAGCTGCAGGGCATCGAGGGCTTCCGCGTCGGTCACGGCGCCGTATTCGGCCCGGCCAATGGTCTTGAGGTAGCTGTGCTCGGGCCCCACGCCGGGGTAATCGAGGCCAGCGCTGATCGAGTGGGCCTCCTGCACCTGGCCCTCGCTGTCCTGCAGCAACAGGCTCATGGCGCCGTGCAGCACCCCCACGCGGCCCTCGGTGATGGTGGCGGCGTGGCGGCCGGTGGCCACGCCATCGCCGGCGGCCTCCACCCCGATCAGGCGCACGGCGGTGTCGGGCACGAAGGGGTGAAACAGGCCCATGGCGTTGGAGCCGCCGCCCACACAGGCCACCAACACGTCGGGGTTGCGGCCGAAGGCCCCATGGCACTGGCGCTTGGTTTCCTCTCCGATCACGGCGTGGAAATCCCGCACCAGCATCGGGAAGGGGTGGGGCCCGGCCACCGAACCAAGGATGTAGTGGGTGGTTTCCACGTTGGTCACCCAATCGCGGATCGCCTCACTGGTGGCGTCCTTGAGGGTGGCGGTGCCGGCGGTGACGGGCTGCACCGTGGCCCCCAGCAGGCGCATGCGGAACACGTTGAGGGCCTGGCGGCGCATGTCCTCGGCGCCCATGTACACCACGCACTCCAGGCCGAAGCGGGCGCAGACGGTGGCGGTGGCCACACCGTGCTGACCGGCGCCGGTTTCGGCAATGATCCGCTTCTTGCCCATGCGCAGGGCCAGCAGCGCCTGCCCGAGCGCGTTGTTGATCTTGTGGGCGCCGGTGTGGTTGAGGTCTTCGCGCTTCAGCCAAATGCGCGGCCCGCCCTCAGCGCGGCGGTAGTGCTCCGTGAGCCGCTCGGCTTCGTAGAGCGGGTTGGGCCGCCCCACATAGGTGCGCAGCAGGTGGTTGAGCCGCTCGGTGAAGGCGGGATCCTTCCAGGCCTCCGCAGCGGCCTGCTCCAACTCCGCCAGGGCCGGGATCAGCGTTTCCGGCACGTACTGACCGCCGAACTGGCCATAGCGGCCCAGGCCGTTGGGGCGGGCACCGAGCTCCAGGGCAGCCGGATCAACCTGGGGAAGCGTGCTGGTCACCGGCAGCGGTGCAAGATCACAGCAGCGTAAGAAGCGGCCATGGCCAAGGGCGGCTGGCAGGAATTCAGCAGGCCGGAGAGCCTGGCCCGCAGCCCGGGGCCAGGCCCGGAGGCCACCCCCAAGGCCCAGCAACGGGTGCGGGTGCAGCGCACCAAAGCGGGCAAAGGCGGAAAGCTGGTGACGGCCATCAGCGGCCTGGAGGCGCCGGAGGCGGAGCTCAAGGCTCTGCTGAAACAGCTCAAGGCCGCCGCCGGCACGGGCGGAACCGTGAAGGACGGCCTGATCGAACTGCAGGGCGACCAGGTGGCTCCAGCCCTGGCGGCGCTCGAGAAGGCCGGCTACCGGCCGAAGCAAGCCGGCGGCTGAACGCTGCGGGCCGCGGGAGATACTTGGCCGATCCGCCCGCAGCAGCTCCCATGGCCGCCACCAGCGCCCCCTACGGCGACCTCACCACCCAGGGGGCTTCCACCAACATCGCCTGGCACCAGGCCTCGGTGGACCGCGCCGCCCGCGCCCAGCAACGGGGCCACCGCAGCGCCATCCTCTGGTTCACGGGCCTGAGCGGCTCCGGCAAAAGCACCCTGGCCAATGCCGTGAATGCGGCGCTGTTTGAGCGGGGCCTGGCCTGCTACGTGCTCGATGGCGACAACATCCGCCACGGCCTCTGCAAAGACCTGGGCTTCTCCGACGCCGACCGTGAGGAGAACATCCGCCGCATCGGCGAGGTGAGCAAGCTCTTCCTGGATGCGGGGGTGGTGGTGCTCACCGCGTTCGTGTCGCCGTTCAAGGCCGACCGTGACCGCGCCCGGGCCCTGGTGGCGGCGGGCGACTTCATCGAGATCCACTGCGCCGCCGACCTGAGCGTCTGCGAACAGCGCGACACCAAAGGGCTCTACGCCAAGGCCCGCGCTGGAGAGATCAAGGAGTTCACCGGCATCTCCAGCCCCTACGAGGCGCCCGAACAACCGGAGCTGCGGGTGGACACCGGCAGCCAAAGCCTCGAGCAGAGCGTGGAGCAGGTGCTGGCCCACCTGGGGGCCGCCGGCATCATTCCGCAGGCTGGCTGAGGCCCCGCTGCTGGGCCCAGGCGTCGAAGAAGGTTTTGAGGCAGCTGGCCACCGGCACCGCCAACAACAGCCCCAGCAGATCGCCGAAGCCCATCAAGCTGCCCACGCGGCTGCCGATCGGCAGGCTCACCAGCAACCAGGCGGGCTGCAGCCCCACGATGCTGCCCATCAGGCGGGGCTGAATGCCCTGGTCCACCACCTGGCCCACGCTGATGGCCGCCGCCAGCACCTCCAGGCCGGTGCGCGGATCCTCCAGGGCCAACAGCAGGCTCACCAGCACGATGGTGAGGGCACTGGCGTAGGGCACCAGGGTGGTGAAGCCGATGGCCACGGCAAACAGCACGCCGTAGGGGATGCCCAGCGCCGTGAACACCAGGATCTGCAGACCGCTGAGGATCAGGGCCAACAACACCTGGCCGGCGAAGTAGCCCCGGAAGGTGCGCCCCAGGGTGCCCACCACCAGCTCGCGCACCCCCTCCGGCAGCCAGCGGGCCAGCCCCGCCACGATCCCCTCACCACCGAGCAACAAAAACACCGCCAGCACGGCCACGATCACGGTGTTCACGGTGATGCCCACCGTGGCCCCAAGGATCCCCAGCAGGCGCTGGCTGAGCTGGCTGGCCAACTGGCTGGCCCGAGCAAACAGGGTGCTGCTGAGGTCGGTGAATTCGGTGGGCAGGCGGCGGTCCGCCGCCCAGGTTTCGAGGCGATCGAGCCACTGCTCCCCCTCCGCCAGCCAACCCGGAAGGGCGGTGATCAGCTCCCCCAACTGCTCCACCAGGCGGGGCAACAGCCAGAGCGCCGCCAGCACCAACAACGCCAGCCCTAACCCCACCACCGCCAGCACCGCCAGTTGCCGCGGCAAGCCGCGGCGCACCAGCCAGCGGGTGGGCAGATCCAACAGAAACGCAATCAGGGCCGCCGCCACAAACAGGGCGGGGAAGGGCGCCAACGGCAACAGCATCTGGCGCAGCACCCAGAGGTTGAGCGCCAGCAGCGGCAAGGCCAGGCTCAGCCGCAGCCACAGGGGCAACACCAGGCGCTCGAGCATCGGACTCCCCTGCCGAGCGGCGGCTACATCTGGGCCAGGTAAGCGGCGCTGCCCAGCTCCAGCAAGCGGCCGTCCTTGGCCACCACCTGGTCGTGCAGCTCCTCGCGGTAGGCCTGCAGGCGCTGGGAGAGCGCGGCATCGGCGGTGGCCAAGATCTGGGCCGCCAGCAGGCCAGCGTTGGCGCCATTGCCGATGGCCACCGTGGCCACCGGGATCCCAGCGGGCATTTGCACAATCGAATGCAGCGAATCCACGCCGGAGAGGGCGCGGGTCTGCACCGGCACCCCGATCACCGGGAGCGTGGTGAGCGAGGCCACCATCCCCGGCAGGTGGGCGGCACCGCCGGCGCCGGCAATGATCACCTTGAAACCGCGGCCGGCGGCGGCCTCGGCGAAGGCCACCATCTCGCGGGGGGTGCGGTGGGCGGAGAGCACCCGCACCTCGCAGGCCACACCGAAGCGCTGCAGCATCTCCACCGCCGGCTGCATGGTGGGCAGATCGGAATCGCTGCCCATCACCACCGCCACCCGCGGGGTCTGATCAGCGGGGGAGGCGTCCAACGGGGCCGAGCGCAGCAAGACTGTCATTGTCTCCCGTTCTGGCCCCGGGGCCAGCCACTTCGCTCCGATGCGCTGGCTCACCAACGTTCGACTGCCGGCCTGCCCGGGGCTGTGGCGGATCACGCTGGACGGCGACAACCGCATCACCACCCTCGAGCCCCTGGGCGAGAGCACGGCCAGCACCGGCGACGACGCCGACGACGACTGGGGCGGTGACTGGCTCAGCCCGGGGGGCGTGGATCTGCAGATCAATGGCGGCCTGGGGCTGGCCTTCCCGGAGCTGCAGGAGGGCGACTGTCCCCGGCTGCTGGAGCTGCTCGATCTGCTCTGGCGCGATGGGGTGGAGGCCATTGCCCCCACCCTGGTGACCTGCGGCACCGCGGAGCTGCGCCAGGCCCTGGCGGTGCTGCGGCAGGCCCGCGACCAGCACCGCCCAGGGCGCTGCCGGCTGCTGGGGGCCCACCTGGAGGGGCCGTTTCTGGCGGCGGCCCGGCGTGGGGCCCACCCCAGCCAGCACCTGGCGGCCCCCAGCCTGGAGGCGCTGCATCAGCGCATCGGCGGCTTCGAGCACGAGATCGCCCTGGTGACCCTGGCCCCGGAGCTGCCCGGCGCGGCGGCGGTGATCGCCGAGCTGCGCCGCCTCGGCATCCTGGTGAGCCTGGGCCACAGCGAAGCCAACCAGGGCCAAGCCGAAGCGGCCTTTGCCCAGGGGGTGGGGATGCTCACCCACAGCTTCAATGCCATGGCCGGCCTGCATCACCGCCACCCGGGACCCATTGCGGCGGCGGTGCTGGAGGGGTCGGTGGCCCTGGGGCTGATCGCCGATGGGGTGCATGTGGCCCCAGCCATGGCGGTGCTGCTGCAGCGGCTGGCGCCCGAGCAGGTGGTGTTGGTGAGCGATGCGCTGGCCCCCTACGGCCTGGCGGATGGCATCCACCGCTGGGATGAACGGGCCCTGATCGTGGAGAACGGCAGCTGCCGGCTGGAGGACGGCACCCTGGCGGGGGTGACCCTGCCGCTGCTGGAGGGGGTGCGGCGGCTGGTGAGCTGGGGTGGCGACGCCGACCGGGCCATCGCCGCGGCCACGGTGCTGCCGCGGCGGGCGCTGGGACAGCCACCGACGATCGAAGCGCAGCTGCTGGGGCAACCCCTGGGGGAGACCCTGCGCTGGAGCGGCACGGGCGCCGAGCTGCACTGGCGCCGGGCGGCCTGAATAGGATCCGCGCCACACCGTTTCACGCCCCGGCCCGCCTCAATGCCCACCGAGCAGCTGCTGCCCACCTCCCAGGCCGACAAACAGGCGGAAAAGCAGGAGGTGAAGGGCTACTTCGAAACCACCGGCTTCGACCGCTGGAACCGGATCTACAGCGAAAGCACCGAGGTGAACCGGGTGCAGCGCAACATCCGCATCGGCCACCAGAAAACCGTCGACAACGTGTTGGCCTGGCTGAAGGAGCAGGGCAACCTGGCGGGCCGCAGCTTCTGCGATGCCGGCTGCGGTGTGGGCAGCCTCACCCTGCCCCTGGCCCAGGCGGGCGCCGGCTCGATCGCCGCCTCCGACCTCTCCGAGGCGATGGTGCAGGAGGCGGCCCGGCGCGCCGCCGAGGCGGGCATCGCACCGGGGCAAATCCAATTCCAGGCCTCCGACCTGGAGGGCCTGGGCGGTCGCTACGACACCGTGGTGTGCCTGGATGTGTTCATCCACTACCCCCAGCAGCCCGCCGAAGAGATGGTGCGGCACCTGGCGGGCCTGGCGGAGCAACACCTGATCGTGAGCTTTGCCCCCTACACGCCGGTGCTGGCGGTGCTCAAAAAGATCGGCCAGCTGTTCCCGGGCCCCAGCAAAACCACCCGCGCCTACACCCTGCGGGAGAAGGGAATCGTGAAGGCCGCGGAAGCGGAGGGCTTTGTGCTCAAGCGCCGCAGCCTCAACAAGGCCCCCTTCTACTTCTCGCGGCTGCTGGCCTTCGAGCGCAACAGGGCCTGACGCACCTCCGCGGCGCTCCAGCCCTCCACCTGCAGCTGCTTGCGGCGACTGGTGTGGCCCCGCAGCAGCTGCACCGCCCCCAGCGGCACCCGCAGCTGATCGGCCACGAAGCGCAGCAGTGCGGCATTGGCGGCCCCCTCCACGGGAGGGGCCTGCAGCTTGATCACCACGGCGTCCTGCCGCTCGCCCACCACCTGGTTGCGGCTGCCGCGGGGCTGCAGCCAAATGGCCACCACGCCATCGGGGTCGGTCATGGCAACGGCTCCGTGGCCAAGGCCAGCTCCGCTGGCGGTGGGGCTTCCAGCTCCAGGCTCGACCCATCGGGCCACCGCAGCCGCAAGCGATGGGCATGCAAGCGGTAGCCGCCTTCGCCCGGCAAGCCATCGGGCCTGGCCTGCCCGCCGGCTCCGTAGAGGGGATCCCCCAGCAGCGGCGCCCCCAGGCAGGCGGCATGGATGCGGATCTGATGGGGGCGGCCCGTGGCGATCCGCACCTCCACCAGGCAGGCCTGGGGCTGGCGCTCCAGCAGGGTGAAGCGGCTGTGGGCCGGCAGTGCTCCGGGCTCCTGATCGCCCACCCCACACCAGATCTCCCCCAGCAGGGGGTGGGGCCGCCGACCGATCCGCGCTGCCACGGGCACACCCGAGCCCGGCGTCCACGCGGCGGGCAACGGAACCGTGAGGGCCCTGTACAACTTTTGGCAGGCCACTCCCTCCAACGCCGGATCCGAGCTGTCGCGCAGCTGGGCGCTCAACCAGGCCCTCGTGGCGGGTTGCCTAGCGCACACCAGCAACCCGGAGGTGAAGCGGCCGAGCCGGTGCACCGGCCGCGGGGCACCCGCCACCAACCCCTCCAACTGCGCCAACAGGGTGTGGCGCAGGAAGCCCCCGGCCGGCAACACCGGCAGGCCACTGGGCTTGTTGAGCACCAGCAGGTCGCCGTCGTCGAACACGACCGCGTGCTGCTGCAGCACCGGCACGGCCGCTTCCCTCCAGGGGGGCCGATGCCACAGCAGCTGATCGCCGGCGCCGAGGGGCCCATCGGCCTGGAGCCGTTGGCCGTTGCACCACACCTCTCCGGCGGCGAGCCGTTGCCGCCAGATCGCCTCCCCTGAGTGGCCATAGCGCTCGGCGTAGTAGCCCACCACGCTGGGGTGGGGCCGATCGATGCGGTCGCGGTAGGCATGGCCGCCATTGACGGCGGCCGCCAACCAGCCCGGCGGCGCCGGGTCAGTCAACCAGGCCGTGCTCGAGGGCATAGCGCACCAATTCGGTGCGGCTGGCGGTGCCGGTTTTGGTGAACAGCCGACTCACGTACTTCTCCAC
>CAWUND010000024.1:0-12019 GCA_963923815.1 uncultured bacterium | reverse complement strand
GCAAATGCGGCCGGGTGTTCGGCCACCTGCAGGGCTTGCTGGTGATGATCAAGGGCCTGCCCCTGGCCTACAACAAGGACTTCCAGGAGGACAAGGAGGCCCTGTTCGACACGGTGGCCACCACCTTGGCCTGCCTGGAGGCGATGGCGATCCTGCTGGAGGAGGGGCTTCAGTTTCAGCCGCAGCGGCTGGAGCAGGCGGTGGGCTCCGATTTCTCCAACGCCACCGATGTGGCCGATTACCTGGTGGCCAAGGGGGTGCCGTTCCGGGAGGCCTACCAGCTGGTGGGGGGGTTGGTGAAAACCTGCCTGCAGGAGGGGATCCTGCTGCGGGAGTTGCCCCTGGAGCGCTGGCAGGCCCTGCACCCCAGCTTCGAGGGCGACATTTACGGGGCCATCGCCCCCCGCCAGGTGGTGGCCGCCCGCCGCAGCGAAGGGGGCACCGCCTTTGAACAGGTGCGGCTGCAGCTGCAGCGGGCCCAGGACCGGCTGTCGGGCCTAGTGTTGGGGAGCTGAATTACGCCGGATCGGCCCCTTCGGCCCGTGAGCATTTTTGTTGGCAACCTCCCCTTCCGCGCTGAACAGGAGGACGTATCGGAACTGTTCGCCCCCTACGGCGAGGTGACCAATTGCTTCCTGCCCCTGGAGCGGGACACCGGTCGCAAGCGCGGTTTCGCCTTCGTGGAACTGGCCGATGAGGACAGCGAAAGCCGTGCCATCGATGGCCTGCAGGGGGCTGAGCTGATGGGCCGGCCGCTGCGCATCAACAAGGCCGAGCCCCGCAGCAATGCCGGTGGCGGCAGTGGCGGAGGAGGAGGTGGCGGTTACGGCGCCCCCCGGCGCAGCCCTGGTGGGTATGGCGGTGGCGGCGGTTACGGCGGCGGCTATGGCGGAGGTGGCGGCTATGGCGACCGCCCCGCTGAGCGCTCCAGTGATCGCAGCTCCGACCGCAGCTCCGGTGCCCAGGGCTGGGAAGACCGCAGCTATGGCGGCGGCTCCGACGCCTTTGGCGCGGGTCGCACCCGCCGGCGCCGCAGCAGTGGCGGCGGCGAGGAGGGCTAGAGGCCCCGCTCCTCCAGCTGCTGGGCGGCCCGTTCCAGCACCTCGGGCCCGGCGCTGCGCTCGCCGGCGGCTTTGCCCAGGTCGCGGCGCCAGTGGCGTGCGCCGCTCACCCCTTCCACCACCTGCACCAGGTGGCGGGCGATGGCCCACAGCCGTCCGCCGTTGCTGCACCAGCGCTCCGCATGGGGAATCACGCCGCGCACCACCGTGGAGGCGCGGGCCTGGGGAAGGCTGCTGTCGTTGAACAGCTCCCCATCCACGGCGGCCCAGCGCAGGGGGTGGTCGTAGGCGGCGCGGCCCACCATCACCCCATCCAGCTGCGCCAACTGCTCCTGGCATGAGGCCAGATCCTGCAGCCCGCCGTTGAGTTCCACCGTGAGGCCGGGCCGATCCCGCTTGAGCTGGTGCACCAGCTCGTAGCGCAGGGGGGGGATGGTGCGGTTTTGTTTGGGGTCGAGCCCCTCCAGCCAGGCCTTGCGGGCATGCACGCTGAAGCGGGCGCAACCCGCATCCGCCAGGGCATCCACGAAGGCCAGCAATTCGGCGTAGGAGTCGCGCTCGTCGATGCCGATGCGGTGTTTCACCGTGACCGCCAGGGGGCTGGCGGCGGCCATGGCCTCCACGCAACGGGCCACATGGGCCGGCTCCGCCATCAGGCAGGCCCCGAAGCGCCCCTTCTGCACCTTTTCGCTGGGGCAGCCCACATTCAGGTTGATCTCGTCGTAGCCATGGTCTGCGGCGATGCGGGCCGCCTGGGCCAGCAGCTGCGGATCGTCGCCCCCCACCTGCAGGGCCAGGGGGTGTTCGCAGGGGTCGAACCCGATCAGCCGCTCGCGCCGGTCGCTGTGGTGCAGGGCCTGGGCCACCACCATCTCGGTGTAGAGCAGGCTGCGCCGGGTGATCTGCCGCATCAGCACCCGGAAGTGCCGATCGGTGTAGTCCATCATCGGGGCCACACTGAAGCGGTAGGCCCCGTTCAGCAGCGAATCGGGCATGGCCCCAATCTGGCTTCCCAATGGCGTCTGAGTTGGAGCAGTGGTCGTTGGTGGTGGCCGGCGGTGGCCCCGCCGGCTTCATGGCGGCCATCGCCGCGGCCGAGCGGGGCCTGCGGCGCGTGCTGGTGCTCGAGAGCACGCCGGAGCCCCTGGGCAAGGTGCTGATTAGCGGCGGCGGCCGCTGCAATGTGACCCATGCCTGCTGGGACCCGCGCGATCTGGTGGGGGCCTACCCCCGGGGTGGCCAGGCCCTGCGCGGGCCCTTCAGCCGTTTCGCCGCCGGTGATGCGGTGGCCTGGTTTGACGCCCATGGTTTGGAGCTGGTGGAGGAGGCCGATGGGCGCCTGTTCCCCCGCAGCAACCGCTCCAGTTCGGTGATCGCCTGCCTGCGCGGGGCGGCCCAGCGTGCCGGGGTGGAGCTGCGCACCCAGCTGGCCCTGGCGGCGGCCACGGCGCTCCCCGCCGGTGGCTTCGCCCTGCAGCTGCGGGGTGGTCAGCAGCTGCGCTGCGATCGCCTGGTGCTGGCCACCGGCAGCCACCCCAGCGGCCGCCGCCTGGCGGAGGGCCTGGGCCATGGTTTGGTGCCGCCGGTGCCCTCCCTGTTCACCCTGGCGCTGCGGCCCAATCCGCTGGTGGATTTGGCGGGGGTGGTGATGGATCCGGTGCAGCTGGAGCTGGAGGTCACCACCCCAGGCGCCGCGGCCCAGCGCTTCAGCCAGCGGGGCCCCTTGCTGATCACCCATTGGGGGTTCAGCGGCCCGGCCACCCTGCGGCTCACGGCCTTCGCCGCCCGGGCCCTGCAGGCCAGCGGCTACCGCGCGGCGCTGCGGGTGGATTGGACCGGCGGCCGTCCGGAGTCGCAGGTGGAGCAGCTGTTTGCCGACTGCCGACGCGACCAGGTGCGCCGGCAGCTGAGCAACGCTCGCCCCTGGCCCGAGCTCAGCCGGCGTCTGTGGCAGCACCTGCTGGATCAGCAGGGGGTGGAGCCCGAGCGCCGCTGGGCGGATCTGGCCAAGCGGCAGCAGCAGGGGTTGATCGAAGCGTTGCGCCGCAGCCGTTATGCGGTGGCTGGCCGCGGCCCGTTTGGCGAGGAATTCGTGACCGCCGGGGGGGTGCCCCTGGGGGAGGTGAACCTGGCCACCATGGAAAGCCGCCGGGTGCCGGGCCTGCATCTGGTGGGGGAGCTGCTGGATGTGGATGGCATCACCGGCGGCTTCAACTTCCAGCACTGCTGGAGCTCCGGCTGGCTGGCGGGGCAGGCCATGGCCGAAGCCGCCCTGGCGTCAGGGGCTATTTGATCTGATCGAAGATCGAGAACATCGGCAGGTACATCGCCAGCAGGATCGAGCCCACGATGCCCCCCACGATCACGATCATGGCCGGCTCCAACATCGCCGTGAGCGCCTTCACGGCCGCTTCCACCTCGTCTTCGTAGAAGTCGGCCACCTTGGAGAGCATGGCGTCCATCTGGCCGGTTTCCTCGCCGATCGCCAGCATGCTCACCGCCAGCTCCGGAAACACCCCTTTGCTGGCCAGGGCCACGCTCAGCGGCACCCCCTCCAGCACCTGCTGGCGCGATTGCACGATCGCATCGGCGATCACGGCGTTGCCGGCGGTGTCCTGCACGATCTCCAGCGACAGCAGGATCGGCACGCCCGCCCGGGTGAGGGAGCTGAAGGTGCGGCAGAACTGGGCGGTGGCGGTTTTTTGGATCAGGTCGCCGAACAGCGGCAGCCGCAGCAGCAGACCATCCACCTGACGACGGCCCTCGGCTGTGGCGCGGTGGCGCTCAAACAGCCACACCCCGATCGCTAACCCCGCCACCAGGAGCAGTGAAAACGAGGAGCGCAGCAGGGCGCTGAGATCCACCATCAACTGGGTGAACGGGGGGAGTTCCGCCCCCAGGTCGGCAAAGATGCCGGCGAAGGTGGGGATCAGAAAGATCGTCATCCCCAGGAACACCAGCACCGCGATCGCCAGCACCGCCACGGGGTAGCCCATGGCCCCCTTGATCTGGTTTTGGAGCTTGGCGTTGCCCTCCAGCAGCTTGGCCAGGCGCCGCAGGCTTTCATCCAGCACCCCGCCGGCTTCGCCCGCCTCCACCATGGCCACGGTGAGGGGGTCGAACACCTGGGGCCAGCGCCGCAGCGCCGCCCCGAGGCTGCCCCCCTGATTCACCTCGGTGCCCACGCTCTCCAGGGCCCGTTTGAACAGGGGCTGCCGCTGTTGGCGGGCCATCAGATCGAGGCTGCGCACGATCGGCACCCCCGCATCCACCAGCGCCGCCAGCTTGTTGGCGAACAGGGCCTTCTCCCGCACCCCGGGGCGCGCCTCCAGCAGCTTGGCCAGATCCAGGCCCGTTGGGGCTCGGCTCGATGCAGGCTCCAGTTGGGTGGCCACCAGGCCCCGCTGCCGCAGCTGCCGGCGGGCGCTGGCCCCATCGCTGGCCTGAATCTGCAGCTGCCGCCGCTGGCCGGAGCGGGTGGTCACCGTGGCGAGGAACTGGGCCATGGCTGCCGACAGGGGTCAGGGGCTGCCGCCCAGCAGCCGGCCCAGCTCCTCCGGTTTTCCCGCTTTAGCCATGGCCTCATCGCGGTGGATGGTGCCCGCCTGCACCAAGTCGGCCAGGGCCCGTTCGAGGGTTTGCATCCCCTGTTGCCCGCTGGTTTGCAGCTGGGAATAGAGCTGGGCCGTTTTGCCCTCCCGGATCAGGTTGGCCACGGCCGGGGTGTTGATCAGGATCTCCTGGGCCATCACCCGACCTAGGGCCCCCTCGCCAGCCGTGAGCCGTCGGCAGAGCGTCTGCGAGAACACCGCCACCAGGGAGCTGCTCAGCTGCACCCGGATCTGGGTTTGCTGCTCAGCGGGAAACACATCCACCATGCGGTCCACCGTTTGGGCGGCGGAGCTGGTGTGCAGGGTGGCCATCACCAGGTGGCCCGTTTCCGCGGCGGTGATCGCCAGCTGGATGGTCTCCAGATCGCGCAGTTCCCCCACCAGGATCACGTCCGGGTCCTCCCGCAGGGCCGCCCGCAGGGCGTTGGCAAAGCTGTGGGTGTCCTCCCCCAGTTGGCGCTGGTGGATCACGCTGTTGGCGTTGCGGAAGCTGAATTCGATCGGGTCTTCGATCGTGAGGATGTGCTCGGCGCGGCTGTGGTTGATGTGGTCGAGCAGGGCCGCCAGGGTGGTGGTTTTGCCCGATCCGGTGGGGCCCGTTACCAGGATCAGGCCGCGGGGCCGGCGGCTGATCTCCTCCACAATCGGCGGCAGCCCCAGGCTCTCCAGGCTGGGGATGGCGCTGCCCAGGGCCCGCAGGCAGGCGGCGGTGCTGCTGCGTTGCCGGTACACGTTCACCCGGAACCGCGACACGTTGGGCAGCGCATAGGCGCAGTCGAGCTCCCAGGTTTGCTCCAGCTGTTTGCGCTGGTTGTTGTTGAGCAGGGAGAGGATCAGCCGTGTGCAGGCCTCTTCCGAGAGCCGTTCGCTGCGCATCGGGCGCAGGGCGCCGTTGAAGCGGCCGTAGGGGGCCTGCCCGGCCGCCAGGTGCAGGTCGCTGCCGCCCTGCTGCACCAGCTCCTCCAGCAGCTGGTCGATGCTCAGCTCGTCGCTTGGGGTTTGCATGGCTAGTCGATCCCCCTTGGCGTGAGGCAGTAGGGGCACTCCAGCCAGTCGTCATGCATGCCACCGCCGCAGCTGCGGCAGGTGATGGTGTGCAGCGCCTTCACCCGCCGTTCCGATTCGAGGCTGGCGTCGGTGAGGATCATGCGCTCGATTTCCTCGAGGGTGGTGTAGCCCTGCCGCACCAGCTCCAGGCCATACCCCAACAGGGTTTTCATGCCGCTGTCGATGGCCAGCTTGCGGATCCGGTCGGTGCTGGCCCGCTGGGCAATGGCGCTGGCCAGGGTTTCGTTGAGACGCAGCACCTCGTAGACCCCCACCCGGCCCTGGTACCCCAACCCCTGGCAGCTGGGGCACACGGGTGCATCGGCATCGCTGTGGCGATGGGCCTTGAACAGGGTGATGCTCTGCTCGTGGCTGCTCAACAGGCCAAAGCGGCCGAGCTCGTGCTCACTGGGGTGGTACGCCTGCCGGCAGTCGGGGCACACCCGCCGCACCAGCCTCTGGGACACGATCCCCAGCAGGGAGGCCCCCACCATGAAGGGCTCCACCCCCATCTCCGTGAGGCGAGCGATGGCGCTGGGGGCGTCGTTGCAGTGGAGGGTGGTGAGCACCAGGTGGCCGGTGAGGGCCGCCTCGATGGCGGTTTTGGCGGTTTCCTGGTCGCGGGTTTCCCCCACGAGCAGCACGTCGGGGTCTTGGCGCATGAAGGCCCGCAGGGCCAGGGCGAAGTCGTAGCCCTTCTCGCGGTTCACCTGGGTTTGGGAGATGCCCGGGAGCGTGTACTCGATCGGGTCCTCCACGGTGGAGATGTTGATGCCGGGGTCGTTGCGCTCTGAGAGCAGGGCATAGAGCGTGGTGCTCTTGCCGGAGCCGGTGGGGCCCGTCACCAGCACCATCCCGAACGGTTTGCTGCCCATGGAGCGCACGCTGGCCAGGGCCGCCGGATCGGTGATCAGGCGCTCCAGGCCCAGGTGGGTGGCGCCGCTGTCCAGCAGCCGCATGCACACCTTTTCGCCATAGCGGGTGGGCAGGGTGCTCACCCGCAGGTCGAACACCTGCCCCTTCCAGCTGCGGCGGATGCGGCCGTCCTGGGGCAGCCGCCGTTCGGCAATGTCGAGTTCCGCCATGATTTTGAGGCGGGAGGTCACCGCTGGGGTGAGGGTTTTCGGCAGGGTCTCCAGCTCCTCCAGCACCCCGTCGAGGCGCAGCCGCACCACGAGCACCTCCTCCTGGGGCTCCACGTGGATGTCGCTGGCGCCGCGGCTGAGGGCCTCCACCAGCAGGCGGTCCACCAGGCTCACCACCGGGGAACCGGTGCTCTCATCGTTGGGCTTCAGCTCCAGATCAGGCCCAGGGGGCTCCTCAACTGCGATCGAGGCCGGCTGGGTTCTCGGGGATGCCAGCCATGGGGCCTGGCCAGACAGGGGCTCCGCCGGAGGGGCCGCCGCTGGGGCAGGGGGAGGCGCCGGGGGCGGTTGGCGGGGGCTGAAGATCATCGACTGCGGCCGCCGGGGGGTGGGCCAGGGAGGTGCGGGCTTCCGCCGCTTGTGGGGGGGAGCCCCTTCCCATCAACATGTCTAGACAAGATGCCCGGTTCGGTCAGCATGAGCGGCGAAGCGACCCCGTTCCCCCAGGATTCCGCTGAAGGTCTTGATGCGGCCGCTGCCCAGGGCGCAGACCAGGCCGGAGACCATGGTGTCGACCACGGCGCCGGCGCCGCTGAGGCCCCCGCGGACGTCACCCCGGCCGAGGCTGTGCCCCCTGAGCAGCTGAGTGCTGATCCGGAGCAGCGGGTGGTGCAGCTGGAGGCCCAACTGCAGGCCCTGCAGGCGGAGCACGAAAGCCTGCGCAGCCAATACATGCGCATCGCCGCCGACTTCGACAACTTCCGCAAGCGCCAGAGCCGCGACCAGGACGACCTGCGCGTGCAGATCGCCTGCACCACCCTCAGCGAGATCCTGCCGGTGGTGGACAACTTTGAGCGGGCCCGCCAGCAGCTCGAACCCCAGGCGGAGGAGGCCCAGACCATCCATCGCAGCTATCAGGGCCTCTACAAGCAGCTGGTGGATGTGTTCAAGCAGCTGGGGGTCTCCCCGATGCGGGTGGAGGGGGAACCCTTCGACCCCAACCTGCACGAGGCGGTGCTGCGGGAGCCCAGCGAAGAGCACGTGGAGGATGTGGTGATCGCCGAGCTGCAACGGGGTTACCACCTCAACGGCCGGGTGCTGCGCCATGCCCTGGTGAAGGTGTCGATGGGCCCTGGCCCCCAGGGCGGAGCGGCGGAGTCGCAGCCCAGCGAGCACGGGGCCTGATCCATGGCCGACTACTACGACCTGCTGGGGGTCGGCCGTGATGCCGATGCCGACACCCTCAAGCGGGCCTACAGGCGGCTGGCGCGCCAGTACCACCCGGACATCAACAAGGATCCCGGCGCCGAGGACAAGTTCAAGGAGATCGGCCGCGCCTACGAGGTGCTGAGCGACCCCCAGACCCGCGGCCGCTACGACCAGTTCGGTGAGGCTGGCCTCGGCGGTGCCGCCGGCATGCCCGACATGGGCGACATGGGCGGTTTCGCCGACCTGTTCGAAACCTTCTTCAGTGGGTTTGGCGGTGCTGGCATGGGCGGCCCCGGTGCCGGCGGCGCCCGCCGCCGGGGGCCGCGGCAGGGGGATGACCTCCGCTTCGACCTCACCATCAGCTTCAGCGAGGCCGTGTTCGGCCAGGAAAAGGAAATCCAGATTCGGCATCTGGAAACCTGCAGCACCTGCAATGGCAGTGGCTCCAAGGGCAGCAGCGGACCCACCACCTGCGGCACCTGTGGCGGCGCCGGCCAGGTGCGCCGGGCCACCCGCACCCCCTTCGGCAGCTTCACCCAGGTGGCCCCTTGCCCCACCTGCGAAGGCACCGGCCAGGTGATCGCCGACCCCTGCACCGCCTGCGGCGGCCAGGGGCTGCAGCAGGTGCGCAAGAAGCTGCGCATCAACATCCCTGCGGGGGTGGATTCCGGCACCCGGCTGCGGGTGGCCAACGAGGGCAACGCCGGCCAGCGGGGTGGCCCCGCCGGTGATCTGTATGTGTTCCTCACCGTGCAGTCGCACCCGAGCCTGCGGCGCGACGGCATCAACATTCACTCTGAGGTGGCGGTGAACTACCTCCAGGCGATCCTCGGCGACACCATTGAGGTGGACACTGTGGATGGCCCTGCCCAGTTGGAGATCCCCGCTGGCACCCAGCCCGGCGCCGTGCTCACCCTCAGCGGCAAGGGGGTGCCCAAGCTCGGCAATCCGGTGGCCCGCGGCAACCACCTGATCAGCCTCAAGGTGCAGCTGCCCACCAAAACCAACGCCGAGGAGCGTGAGTTGCTGCAGCAGCTTGCGGGTCACCACAGCGCCAAGGGGCAGAAACATCCCCACAAGAGCGGCCTGTTTGGCGGTCTGTTCGGGTGAGCGGCGCTGCGGCCCAGCCCAGCCGTTGCCTCGACCTGCGCGGCACCCCCTGTCCGCTCAATTTCATCCGCAGCAAGCTGGCCCTCGAAACCCTGGCCCCGGGCGATTGGCTGCAGGTGGATCTCGATGCCGGTGAACCGGAGCACTTGGTGGCCGCCGGCTTGCGCGAGGCCGGGCACCGGGTGGAGCTGGGGGCGTCTGACGATCCGGCGAGCTGGGTGCGCCTGGTGATCTGCCGCGGTGCCTGAGGGTGGCTGAGTCGGCCTGGGCCCGGGTGATGGCCCTGGAGGCCAACTACTGCCGGGTGCAGCTGGATCAACCCGGCCCCACGGGGTTGGATCAGTTGTTGTGCGTGCGGCGCACCCGGCTCGGCAAAACCGGCCAGCAGATCTGCGTGGGCGATCGCGTGCGGGTGGATGGCATCGACTGGCCCCAGGGCCGCGGCGCCGTGGCGGGCTTGGAGCCGCGCCACAGCCTGTTGGAGCGGCCGGCGGTGGCCAATTGCACCCGGGTGGTGGTGGCCGTGGCCCTGGATCAGCCCCAGCTCGATCCCCTGCAGCTCACCCGCTTTTTGCTCACGGCGGAGCGCTCCGGTGTGGCCGTGGAGCTGGTGCTCACCAAGGCGGATCTGGTGGCGCCCCTGGAGGCCCAGCGGTGGTGTGAACGGCTCCAGGGCTGGGGCTATGACCCGCTGTTGGTGTCCGCCCGGGGGGGGCATGGCCTGTCGCAGCTGCGGGAGCGGCTCAGCCAGCCGGGGATCGCGGTGCTGTGCGGCCCCTCCGGGGTGGGCAAGAGCAGCCTGATCAATGCGCTGCTGCCGCAGCTGGCCCTGCGGGTGAGCGCCGTGTCGGGTCGGCTGCAGCGGGGCCGGCACACCACCCGCCATGTGGAGCTCTACCCCCTGGCGCCGGGGGCGCTGCTGGCGGATACCCCCGGCTTCAACCGACCTGATCTCCCGGCGGATCCCCAGGATCTGGGGCCCCTGTTTCCTGAGATTCGCGCGCGCTTGCTTGCCCACAGCTGCCGCTTCAGCAATTGCCTGCACCGCGGCGACCCCGGTTGTGCCGTGGGGGGCGATTGGGATCGCCATGGGCTCTATGTGGCCTGTCTGGAGGCGGCCCAGGCCCAGGCGGAGCGGGAGCCGGGCCGCGGCCGGCGCGACGATCCGCAGTTGTTGGATCAGCGGCTGCGGCAGCCCTCACGGCGCCGGCGCCGCCAGAGCGACCCCCTCAGCCCAGGCCGGGCAGATTGAGGTTGAGCCCACCGGTGAGCTCCTCCATGCGTTGCTTCATGGTGCCGGTGGAGTGCTCATAGGCGGCCTTGAGCGCCTCGAGGGTGGCGGCTTCGGTGGCGGGGGCCCCATCGGCCAGCAGCTCCGGCGCCAGCCGCACCCGCAGCGGTTGCTGGTTGCCCGACAGCCAAACGCTGGCGCGGCCACAGCTGCTCTGGCCCTCCAGTTCCATGGCGTCGAGCTCCTCCTGGAGCTTGGCGGCGTCCTGCTGGATCTGCTGGGCTTTTTTGAAGGCCTCGGTGAGCTGGCCGAAGTTGGGCAGTCCGAATCCGGCCATGGCAGGGGCGCTGAGCTGGCCGCAGGCTACGTGGTGCCTCAGGCCGCCAGGGCGATGCCTTCAAACGGCCCCAGCCGCTTCACTTCCGGGTGCAGCTCGATGCCGTGGGCCCTGTGCACCCGTTGCTGCACCTGGGCGATCAGCTGGTCGATGTCGGCGGCGGTGGCCCCACCGGTGTTGACGATGAAATTGGCGTGGATCGGCGACACCTCGGCGCCCCCCACCCGCATCCCCTTGAGCCCGAGCCCCTCGATCAGTTGGCCCGCCTTCTGCGGCTCGGGGTTGCGGAACACGCTGCCGCAGCTGGGCTGCTGGTAGGGCTGGGTGCTGGTGCGGCTGTGCAGGTTGGCGCTGGTGCGCTGGCTGACGGCCGCCGGGTCGTGGCCGGGCTGCAGCTGGAAGCGGGCCGCCAGCACCACCAGCGGCTCCAGCTGCAGGCGGCTGTGGCGGTAGGCGAAGTCGAGCTGGTGGGCCAAGAGCTCAAAGGGGGCTTCCGGTTGCTGGGGATCCACCACGGTGACGCTGTGCAGCACGTCCGCCGTGCAGCCCCCCTGGGCGCCGGCGTTCATCACGGCGGCGCCACCCACGGTGCCCGGAATGCCCACGGCCCACTCCAGCCCCGCCAGGCCGGCCCGGGCGGCCCGCCGCGCCAGGGAGGGGATCGGTTCGCCCGCCTCCGCCTCGATCAGGCCGCTGCTGGCCTCCAGCTCCACCCCCTGCAGCCGCCGGTTGCAGAGGGTGAGCCCGGGCAGGCCCCGGTCGCTGATCAGCAGGTTGGAGCCGGCACCGATCACCCCCCAGGGCAGCTGTTCCGCTTGGGCCCAGGCCAGCAGGGCCTGCAGCTGGGCGCGGCTCTCCGGCTCGGCAAACCACTGGGCATCGCCCCCCACCCGCCAGGTGGTGTAGTCGGCCAGAGCCACGGCCCGGCGCAGACCCAGCGGATGGGCGGCGTCCACGCCGTTAGGCCGCCAGCGGCACGGCGGTGGAGCGTTCCTGGCGTTGCTGCAGGCGACTCCACAGGCCATTCACATCGCCGGCCCCCATGGCCAGCACCAGGTCGCCCGCTTGGCTGCGCTCCACCACCGCATCGGTGAGCTCGTCGAGGCTGGCGGTGACGGCCACCGGCAGATCGGGTTTGAGGCGCCCAATCGCCGCCGCCAGGGCCGCACTGGAGATGCCGGGGATCGGATCTTCGCCGGCGGCATAGAGGGGGGCCAGGATCACCGCATCGGCCTGGGTGAGGGCCTGGGCGAAGGGTTCGAGGAATTCCGCCGTGCGGCTGTAGCGGTGGGGCTGGAAGATCGCCAGCAGCCGCTGGGGGGGCTCCG
>CAWUND010000023.1:0-12087 GCA_963923815.1 uncultured bacterium | reverse complement strand
TAGAGGAAACCTTACGGACCTCAGCCGTGGGCGCTAGCCCCCCTTTGATAAGGGCTGGCAATGGCTTCAGCGCAGCAGCTGCCGAATCAAGGGCAGGCGCTGGCCGTAGGGGGGGTAACGCAGCGGCACATCCAGCTGGAAGGGGCGCCGCAGCACGCTGCGCCGGTGGGAGAAGGTGAGGAAGCCGGCTTCACCGTGGTAGGTGCCGATGCCGCTGTTGCCCACACCACCAAAGGGCAGCTCCGGCACGGACACCTGCATCACCACATCGTTGACGCACACCCCGCCGGAGCTGGTGCCCTCCAGCAGCTGCCGCTGGGCGTCTGCGGAGGTGGAGAAGAGATACAGGGCCAACGGTTTGGGGCGCCCGTTGATCCAGGCCATCGCCTGGGGCAGGTCGTCCACCTCCAGCACCGGCAGCAGCGGGCCAAACAGCTCCTCCGCCATCAGCGGATCGTCGAGGCGCTCCACCCGGATCAAGGTGGGGGCCATGCGCCGCCGCGCCGCATCGCTCTGGCCGCCGAACAGCACTTGGCCCCGTTGCTGAGCCCCCTGGAGCAGCTGCTGCAGCCGTGCGAACTGGCCTGCATTCACGATCGAGGCCAGATCCGGTGAGGCCAGGGGGTCGGCACCGAAGCACGCGCCGATGCGCTCCCCCAGCTTCTGGATCAGCGGCGCCGCCACCCCCCGCTGCACCAGCAGGTAGTCGGGGGCGATGCAGGTTTGGCCGGCGTTGAGGCATTTGCCCCACACCAGGCGGCGGCTGGTGACGTTGAGATCGGCGTCGTTGAGCACCACCGCCGGGCTCTTGCCCCCCAGCTCGAGGGTGACCGGGGTGAGGTGCTGCGCCGCGGCGGCCATCACCAGCCGCCCCACCCGCTCGCCGCCGGTGAAGAAGATGTGGTCGAAGCGCTCCTGCAGCAGGGCGGCGGCGGCCGTGCCATCGCCCAGCACCACCTGCACGGTGTTGGCCTCGAAGGCTGAGCCGATCAGGCGCTCCAGCAGGGCGGCGGTGGCGGGGGCGTGTTCGGAGGGCTTGAGCACCGCCGTGTTGCCGGCCGCCAGGGCGCTCACCAGCGGCTGCAGGCTGAGCAGGAAGGGGTAATTCCAGGGGCCGATCACCAGCACGCAGCCCAGGGGCTCGGGGATCACCTCAGCCCGCCCGGGCAGCAGGCTCACGGGCACCGGCACCCGCTTGGGGGCCATCCAGCGCCGCAGCCGCCGGCGCACCAGCGCGATCTCCTGGCGCACGGCCACCAGCTCGAAATAGGCCTCCACCTCCGGTTTGCCCAGGTCGCTGGCAAGGGCTTCAAACACGGCCCTTTCGTGGGCATCGAGGGCCCGGCTGAGGCGCTCCAGTTGCTCCAGTCGCCAGGCCCGGGGCCGGGTGTGGCCATCACTCACCAGCTGGCGCTGCTGGGCGATGGGGGTTTGCAGCGGCATGGTGCCTGGGGTTGGTGCCACCCATTCCAGCTCGGAGCTGGCACCTTCTGTGCCGTGCGTGCCCCGTGGTGCCAACTCGGGACGACTGGTGTTTGGAAGCCCTTGACGAGACTTGAACTCGTGACCTCTCCCTTACCAAGGGAGTGCTCTACCGCTGAGCTACAAGGGCATGTGGAAGGTGGGCCGGGCTGGATTTGAACCAGCGTAGGCAGAGCCAGCGGATTTACAGTCCGCCCCCATTAACCACTCGGGCACCGACCCGAACCACACCCGGAGACGTTACCAGCCGGTGGTTCCGCCCCTGGCCCGGCTCCTTACGATCACGGCAGTGGAGGCCGGATTGCCGGCGGTTCCGATGCACCTGCTGCTGCTGAACGGCCCCAACCTCAACCTGCTGGGCCAGCGGGAACCGGGGCTCTATGGAGCCCAGACCCTCGAGCAGATCCAGGCGGCCCTGGTGCAGCAGGCCAGCGGCCTGGGGGTGGAGCTGGAGTGTTTCCAGAGCAACCATGAGGGGGCCCTGGTGGATCGCATCCATGCCGCCCGCGGCCAGGTGGACGGGATCCTGATCAACGCGGGTGCCCTCACCCACAGCTCCATCGCCCTGCGGGATGCCCTGCTGGGGGTGGCCATCCCCTTCGTGGAGCTGCACCTCAGCAACGTGCATGCCCGCGAAGCCTTTCGCCACCACTCGATGCTGGCCGACAAGGCCCTGGGGGTGATCTGCGGCTTTGGCCCCTTGAGCTACACCCTGGCCCTGCAGGGGCTGGTGGAGCGGCTGCGGGCCGGCGTGGCCCCATGACGGCCCTGCTGGAGAACCCCACCGCCCGGGTGAAGTGGCTGGCGGCCCCCAGTTCGGCGGCCTGGTTGGAGGCGGCCAATGCCCGCCCCGATCTGCTGCTGATCGACCATGCCCACTGCGAGCGCAAGGCGGCGGGGGTGGCCCTGCAGCTGATGTTCCGCTACCCGAGTGATCAGGCCCTGGCGGAGGCCCTCAGCCCCCTGGCCCGTGAGGAGCTGGAGCACTTTGAGCTGGTGCTGCAGGTGCTGGAGCGGCGCGGCATCCCGCTGCGCCCCCTGGCGGCTCCCGCCTACGGCGCCACCCTGGCGGCGGCGGTGCGGCGCCAGGAGCCGGCCCGTCAGTTGGATGCCCTGCTGGTGGCTGGCTTGATCGAAGCCCGCAGCCACGAGCGCATGGCGCTGCTGGCGGCCCACGCCACCGATCCGGAGCTGCGCCAGCTCTACGGCGAGCTGTTGGCCAGCGAGGCCCGCCATTTCGGCCTGTATTGGGTGCTGGCGGAACAGCGGCACGGCCGTGAAGCCACCGTGGCCCGGTTGGAGCCCTTGGCCCAGCTGGAGTGCGAAGCCCTCAGCGGTTGCCTGGCCGATCCCCACGGCCTGCGCATGCATTCGGTGGGGGTGGCCGGCGGCGCTTCTTAATCCAGCAGCGGAAAGCGCTCGGCGATTGGATCGCCGGTGAAGGCGGCCACCCAGCCTTCGGGGTTGTCGAAGAAGCGGATGGCGCAGAACCGGGGGGCGCTGCCCATGTCAAACCAGTGCTTGGTGCCGGCTGGAACGCTGATCCAGTCGTCCTGTTCGCACAGCACCTGCAGCACCTCCTCGCCGATGTGCAGGCAAAACAAGCCCCGCCCCTCCACGAAGAAGCGCACCTCGTCCTCGCTGTGGGTGTGCTCCGCCAGAAATTTCTGGCGCAGGGCATCACGGTCGGGGTGGTCCGGCGTCAGGCGGATGGCATCCACGGTGGGGTAGGTGCCGCTGGCCTGCACCCGGGCGATCTCCGGGGCGTAGGCCGCCAGGATTTGCTCCGGCTCGGCATGGGCGGGCAGCTGCGCCCGGGCCGGCCAGCGGGTGAAGCCAATGCCCCGCTGGGCCAGTTCCGCCGCGATCCGCGGGCCGTCATGGCTGTCAACGCTGGCCACCGGATGGGCAGCGCCCTCCGCCGGAAAGATCTGCAGATGACTCATGGGCCGGCTCTGCGGAACCGGGCCAGCCTAGAAAGTGCTCAGAACCGCTTCCCCGCGTGTGCCGGCTGCCCCAGCCCCCCAGCCCCCCGGGCTCACCTTGGTGGGGGTGGGCCCGGGCGACCCGGAGCTGATCACCGTGGCGGCCCAGCGGGCCCTTGCGGCCGCGGCGGTGGTGGCCTACCCCGTGGCCAACCCCGGGGCCGATGGCATGGCGGCCCGCATTGCCGAGCCCTGGATTGCCCCCCATCAGCGCCGCTTGCCGTTGCTGTTTCCGATGGTGGCGGAGGCGGAGCCGCGGCGGACCGCCTGGCATGGGGCCGCCGATGCCCTGGCGGCGGAGGTGGCCGCTGGCCGGGCGGTGGTGTTGCTGTGTGAGGGGGATAGCTCCCTCTACGCCAGCTGCTCCTACGTGCTGTTGGCCCTGGGGCAGCGTCACCCCGGTTGCCCGGTGCGGGTGATTCCCGGCATCACGGCGGCCTCAGCCGCGGCGGCGGCCGCCGCCAGCCAGGGCCTGGCCTGGCCCCTGGCCCTGCAGCAGGAGGCGCTGTTGATTCGCCCCACGCCGGAGACCCCCGAGCAGTTGGAGCGGTTGCTGGATCAGGCCGCCGCCGGTGCCATGGTGCTGGCGCTGCTCAAGCTGGGGCGCCGCTGGCCCTGGGTGCGCGCCTGCCTGGAGGCTCGGGGCCTGTTGGAGCAGGCCCTGTTCGCCCAGCGGGTGGGCTGGCCCGATCAGCTGTTGGCCCCGGCGGCGGCGGTGGCCGCCGGCGAGCAGCCCTACTTTTCATTGTTGTTGGTGCGCCAAAGCTGGCCGGAGGTGCTGCCGTGACGTCAATCCAATGGGCAGCCCTGCTGCATCCGGTGGCGATGATCCTGTTCGTGTACCCCCTGGTGGGGGCCACGATCCGGCTCGGGATCCTGGTGCGCGAGAAGCGGCTCGGCATCACCGTGCAGCCCGATCTGGTGCCGATCGAGCACGCCGACCACGGCCGTTGGCTCACCACCGGCGCCGTGGCGGCGGTGGTGGTGGCGCTGCTCTGGAGCTTCGCCAAGGCTGAGCTCCCCCTGGCCCAGGCGCTACCGCTGCTGGCGGTGGCGGCCGGATGCCTGGGCAGCGTGCTGGCCCTGGGGTGGGTGCGGCGCCCTGGATTGCGGGCCGCCTTTGCCCTGTTGGCCTGGCTGGCGCTGCTGGGCCTGGGGCTGCAGCCCAGTGTGTGGCGCCTCAGCGACCACCCCTGGGATCCGGCCTTCTGGCAATCGCACTTTTGGGCCGGTTGGTTGCTGTGCGGGCTGCTGCTGCTCTCCACCGCCGCCCGGCCGGAGCTGCGCAGCTCCCTGGCCTGGCGCCGCGGCCACATGGCGGCCGGCCTGTTGATGGCCCTGTTGCTGGCGGTGCAGGCCATCAGCGGTTGCCGCGATCTGTTCCAGATCGCGTTGCACGGCTAGGCCGGTAGGCCCGCGGCCGCCTGATCCAGCAGCTCCAGGGCCGCCGCCGGCGTGGGGGCGCGCATGAGGGCGTGGCGCAGCTGCGGCGCGCCAGCGAAGCCCGTGCAGGTCCAGCCCATGTGTTTGCGGGCGATCAGCAGGCCGTGGTCGCCGCGGCTGGCCACCAGGGCCCGCAGCTGCTCCGCCGCCAGCTCGAGGCGCTCCAGGGCGCCGGGGGTGGCGGGCACGGGGCGGCCACTGAGGGCCGCATCGATCTGGCCCACCAACCAGGGGGCCCCCATGCTGCCCCGCCCCACCATCACCCCATCGGCGCCGGTGGCCGCCAGGCAGGCCAGGGCATCGGCGGGGCTGTTCACATCGCCGTTGGCGATCAGCGGGATGGTGAGGGCTCGCTTCACGGCGGCGATGGCATCCCAGTCGGCACGGCCCTTGAAGCCCTGTTCGCGGCTGCGGCCGTGCAGGGTGAGCAGCTGGGCGCCGGCCCCCTCCAGCTGGCGGCACCAGGCCACCGCGGCCGCTTTGCGGTCGGCGCCGGGATCGAGGCCGCACCACCCCAGCCGGGTTTTCACCGTCACCGGGATGGCCACGGCGGCCGCCACCGCTTCCACGATGCGCACCGCCAGCTCCGGCTCGCGAATCAGGCCGCTGCCGCCGCCCTTCTTGGCGATCTTCTTCACCGGGCAGCCCATGTTGATGTCGATCAGGAAGGCGCCGGCGGCCTCGGCCCGCCGGGCCGCATCCGCCATGGCGGCGGGGCGGTGGTCAAACAGCTGCACCCCGATCGGCCCGGCCTCCCTGGCGAGCTCCTCCACCTTGATCAGCCCATGGCCCAGCTCCAGGCTGGTGGCGTTCACCATTTCGGTGAACAGCAGCGCATCGGCCGCCCAGCGGCGCACCAGGCCGCGGAAGATGCGGTCGCTCACCCCCGCCAGCGGCGACTGCAGCACCCGGCAGCGCAGCTGGCGTGGCGTGCCGTTGCCCGCCAGCTGCAGGGCCTCCAGGGGCAGGGGTGGGGTGTGGATCATGGTGATCCGATTGTGATCCTCCAGGCCGATGGCGCCCGACCCTTTCCCCCTCAGCCGGGAGCTGCTGGAGGCGGTGCTGGCCGATCGCACCAGCGACCGCTTCGTGTGCGAGTTGATCTGGCCGCGGCTGGGCTATGGGCCCGATGCTGATGGCCATTGGCTGGCGGGCCCCCAGACGCCGCCCGCCTGGCGGGAGGCGTTTCCCCTGGGGCCCCAGGTGATCGCCGAGCGGCCCGCCAGCGTGGCCCTCACCCGCTCGATCGCCAAGGAGCACAAGCAACTGCTGAAGCAGCAGCTGGGGTTTGGGGGGTATCGCATCGGCGAGCTCTACCCGCGCCGCACCCGCCGCGCCACGGCGGTGAACTGGCTGCTGGCCCACCTGGCGGAGCGGGGCGAGCCCCTGGCGGAGCAGGGGCCCCTGCCGCCCCTGCTGGAGCAGCCCGCCGATCCGGTGGCGGGCCACCCCGGCGACCTGCCGATCCAGTGAGCCGCGCCTCTGCCCTCAGAGCTGAATCGTCACAGGGGTGCCCACGGGGGTGTTTTCAAACAGCCAGCGGGCCTGGGGGCTGGGGAGCCGAATGCAGCCGTGGCTGCGGGGCACCCCGAAGGACTCACCGGCGGCCTCCTGCCACGGGGCCCCATGCATGCAGATGGCGCCGTTCTCGGTGATGCACATGGCCCAGGGCACCCCCGGCGCCACATAGCCCCGGCCCCGCATGGTGACGCTGCGGTGTTTGGTGTACACCTGGCCCTCACCGATGGGGGTGGGGGTGGTCTCCTTGCCGGTGCTCACCAACACCGTGCGCACCAGCTCCTGCTGGGGGTTGTAGACGTAGAGCTTCTGGTCGGAGAGGTCGACCACGATTGCGGCGATCAGTTCCACCATCACGGGTGGCCGCCGTGGCGGCTGGGAAGAAACACCCTTCCCTTAGCGAGACTCAGGCCATCTCAGCTTGCGACCCGCGGAAAGTTTTTGGCTTCCCCGCCGGGCTCCCGGCCAGGGCCAGCCTGTAGGGTCAAGGCAGGACAGTCGTCGTCATAACCCCTTGGCTTTGCCGGTCGTTGCCATCATTGGCCGCCCCAATGTGGGCAAATCCACCCTGGTGAATCGGCTCTGCCGCAGCCGCGAGGCGATCGTGCACGACGAGCCCGGCGTCACCCGCGACCGCACCTACCAGGACGGCTACTGGAGGGATCGTCACTTCAAGGTGGTGGACACCGGCGGGCTGGTGTTCGACGACGACAGTGAATTCCTGCCGGAGATCCGCGAGCAGGCCAACCTGGCCCTGGCGGAGGCGGCGGTGGCCCTGGTGATCGCCGATGGCCAGCAGGGCCTCACGGCCGCGGATGAATCGATCGCCGAGTGGCTGCGGGGCCACAACGTGCCGGCGTTGTTGGCGGTGAACAAGTGCGAGTCGCCGGATGCGGGCCTGTCGATGGCGGCGGAGTTTTGGAGCCTCGGCCTGGGGGAACCCCACCCCATTTCCGCCATCCACGGCGCCGGCACCGGGGATCTGCTCGACAAGCTGGTGGAGCACCTGCCCCCCACCGAAGAGCAGGACGGGGCCGAGCCGATTCAGCTGGCCATCGTGGGGCGCCCCAACGTGGGCAAATCCAGCCTGCTCAATGCCATCTGTGGCGAGAAGCGGGCGATTGTGAGCCCGATCCGCGGCACCACCCGCGACACCATCGACACCTCGATTGAGCGCGATGGCCACACCTGGAAGATCCTCGACACCGCCGGCATCCGCCGCAAGCGCTCGGTGAACTACGGCCCGGAGTTCTTCGGCATCAACCGCAGCTTCAAGGCGATCGAGCGCTCCGATGTGTGCGTGCTGGTGATCGACGTGCTCGATGGCGTCACCGAGCAGGATCAACGGCTCGCGGGCCGCATCGAGGAGGAGGGCCGCGCCTGCGTGGTGGTGGTGAACAAGTGGGATGCGATCGAGAAGGATTCGCACACCATGCCGGCGATGGAAAAGGAGCTGCGCGCCAAGCTCTATTTCCTCGATTGGGCGCCGATGCTGTTCACCTCGGCCCTCACCGGCCAGCGGGTGCAGAGCCTGTTTGCCATCGCCGCCGTGGCGGTGGAGCAGCACCGCCGCCGGGTGAGCACCTCGGTGGTGAATGAGGTGCTGCAGGAGGCGGTGAGCTGGCGCTCGCCCCCCACCAGCCGCGGCGGTCGCCAGGGCCGCATTTATTACGGCACCCAGGTGGCCACCCGGCCCCCCAGCTTCACGCTGTTCGTGAACGACCCCAAACTGTTCGGCGACACCTACCGCCGTTACGTGGAGCGCCAGATCCGGGAAGGCCTCGGCTTTGAAGGCTCGCCGTTGAAGTTGTTCTGGCGCGGCAAGCAGCAGCGCGACGCAGAGAAGGATCTGGCGCGGCAGCAGGCGCGCGGCCGCTGAGCGGATGCCCCTCTGATGGATTGGCTGCGGCAGATCCCCATTGGGCAATACGTGGATGGCAGCGGCAGCTGGCTGCGGGATCTGGACCCGCGGCTCAAGCTCGCCTGGACCCTCGCCTTCCTGCTCACGCCGATCCTGGCGGGCCCCGGCTGGCGGCTGGCGCTGGTGGGGTTGCTGCTGCTGATCACCGCCGCCAGTGGCCTGCCCTGGCGCCTGTGGCGCGGCAGCCTGCCGTTGCTGCTGGCCCTGGCCCTGTTGGTGGGGGTGCTGGCGGCGTTGTTGCCCACCGAGGGCCTGCAGCCCGCCCCCCTCAGCCGGCCCCCCACGGAGCTGCGGCTCGCCCCGGAGCAGCAGGGCCTGCGCTGGGAGGTGGTGCGCTGGGGGCCGCTGCAGCTGGGCCCGGTGCCCCTGGGGCCGCTGGTGATCACCCGCCGCTCGGCGGAGCTGGGGCTCAACAGCGCCACCCTGCTGATCACGGTGATCCACAGCGCCAACCTGCTGCTGCTCACCACCCCGCCCGAGAGCCTGGTGTGGGGCATCGGCTGGTGTTTGGCGCCCTTCGGGCGGCTGGGGGTGCCGGTGGAGCGGCTGGGGTTCACCCTGCTGCTGTCGCTGCGGTTTCTGCCCCTGGTGCAGGAGGAATTTCAAAACCTGCTGCGGTCGGTGGCCACCCGCTCGGTGAACCTGCGGCGCCTCGGTTGGCAGGCCTCCTTGGGGTTGGTGCTGGCCCTGGGGGAGCGCCTGTTGGCCAATGTGCTGCTGCGGGCGGAGCAGGGGGCTGAGGCCCTGGTGGCCCGCGGGGGGCGCTGGATCGCTCCGGATCAGTTGTTGCGGGCGCCGTTAGGGCGGCGCCCATTGCAATGGGGCGCCGGATTGGGGTTGTTGCTGTTGTTGGGGCTGCGTTGGCGGTACGGTGACCTCTGATTGGTTGCCGTTGGCACAGACAAGCCGGGACAAGACGTGAGCACGGAGCGTTATCTCAATCACCCCACGTTTGGTCTGCTGTATCGCGTGGCGGAAGCCGGTGAGGGCCGTGATCTCTACGCCACGCTCTATGCCCAGCGCATGTTTTTTGTGGTGACGCTCCTGGAGCGTGGCGCGCAATTTGAGGTGATTCCGCTCATGGACGCCCGCCACATTGCTGAGCAGAACCTGGCCCGGGCGCGCCGCCAGAGCCCCGAGCTGCACAACAGCTGGCGACAATTGTTCGAGAAAACCTTCATCTAGTCGGCCCTTGACTGCAGCCCCCGGCGCGGCTGAACGCCTGCGGCATCTCCAGGCCCAGTTGCCCCCCAGCGCGCGGCTGTTGGCGGTGAGCAAGGGGCAGAGCGCCGACGCCATGCGCACCCTGGTGGCTCTGGGGCAGCGCAGTTTCGGGGAGAGCCGCCTCCAGGAGGCCACCCTCAAGCAGCAGGCCCTGGCGGATGTGGAGCCCCTGGATTGGCATTTCATTGGCCACCTGCAGGCCAACAAGGTGCGGCCGGTGCTGCAGCGCTTCGGCACCGTGCATTCGATCGATTCCTTGGCGCTGGCCGAGCGCACCGCCCGCATCGCCGCCGAGGAGGGGTTGGCTCCGCAGGTGCTGCTGCAGGTGAAATTGCGCGATGACCCCAGCAAAGGCGGCTTCAGCCGCGAGGGGTTGTTGCAGGCCTGGCCGCAGCTGCAGCGCCTCGATTCCCTGCGCATCACCGGGCTGATGACCATGGCACCCCTGGGGCTGGAGGCGGATCAGCGGGAGATGCTGTTTCGCGACTGCGCAGCGCTGGCCAAGGATCTGGGCCTCCAGGAGCTGTCGATGGGCATGAGTGGCGACTGGCCCGAGGCCGCCCGTGCCGGCAGCACCTGGGTGCGCATCGGCTCGGCGCTGTTTGGTTCACGAACCTGAGCTGGATCCTTTGCTTGAACTCTTGCAAGCGCAACCCTTGTCAGTGATGGTGTGGGACGCTATTTAGGTTCAGTGCAAACCAGAGGATTCGAGGTGTCGTTGCTTTCCCGCCTGCGTGCCGTTGTCTCCGGTGATGACTACCTGGATGGCTACGACGACGAGCTGGACTACGACCATGCCGACATGCCGGAGAGCGGCAGCACCACCCCCTCTGGTGCGCTGGCACTGACCAGCGATTTCGACAGCGTTGATCCCTTTGCCGGCAGCAATGTGATCGGCATGCCGGGCATCTCCACCTCCGCCGCTGAGGTGACCCTGATGGAGCCCCGCAGCTTCGATGAAATGCCCCGCGCCATTCAGGCGCTGCGTGAGCGCAAAACCGTGATCCTCAACCTCACGATGATGGAGCCGGATCAGGCCCAGCGTGCGGTGGATTTTGTGGCCGGCGGCACCTTCGCCATCGATGGCCATCAGGAGCGCGTGGGCGAAAGCATCTTCCTGTTCGCCCCCAGCTGTGTGACGGTGACCACCGCCGCCAGTGAGGAGCCCTCCTCCCCCACCGTGGTGTCCCGCGACATCGCGCCGGAGCCGCAGGCTGCCCCTGCCCCCGCCTGGGGCCGTGACACCACTGCCCCCACCAGCTACGGCGCCAGCGTGGGGTGAGCGGTTTCTCCCCCAACGGCTTTGGCGTGATTGGCCTGGGCCGAATGGCCCAGGCTTTGTTGTTTCCGCTGTTGGAGAGCGGCCTGGTGCCCGCCTCCGGTGTGCGGGCGGCGGTGGCCAGCGCCAGCTCCGCCGATCGCCTGCGGCAGCAGCGGCCTGAGCTCACCGTGTCCACCGACCCTGCGCAGGCCTGGGGCTGCCCCGTGGTGCTGCTGGCGGTGAAGCCCCAGCAGCTGGAGGCGGTGGCGGCCCAGGTGCCCCCGGCGGCTGCGGCCGACTCACCCCTGTTGATCTCGGTGTTGGCGGGGGTCACCCTGGCCCGGCTGCAGCGGCTGTTCCCCGGCTGGCGCATCGTGCGGGCCGTGCCCAACACCCCGGCCCTGGTGCGCTGCGGGCTCACCGGCCTGGCCTGGGGCGAGGGGGTGGACAGCCCGCAGCGCGCGTGGGTGCAGGGGCTGTTCGCCCAGGTGGGTGAGGTGCTGGAGCTGCCGGAGCCGCAGCTGGATGCCTTCCTGGCGCTCACCTCCTCCGGCCCCGCCTTTGTGGCGCTGGTGGCGGAAGCCCTGGCGGATGGCGCCGTGGCGGCGGGCCTGCCGCGCCTGCAGGCCCAGCACCTGGCGCAGCGCACCCTGGCGGGCACCGCGGCCTTGCTGCACCAGCAACACCTGCACCCCGGCGAGCTCAAGGACATGGTGAGCAGCCCGGGCGGCACCACCATCGCCGGCATCCGCTGCCTGGAGAAGGCGGGCCTGCGCTCCGCCCTGATCGAGGCGGTGCTGGCGGCGGCGGAACGGAGCCGCCAGCTGGCCTAACACCAACTCAGGCGCCGGGTTTCTTCTGGCCCAGCTTCGGTTCGGTGCCCGCCAGCAGGCGGCTGAGGTTGCTGCGGTGGCGCCAGATCACCAGGCTGCTGGTGAGCAACGCCAGCGCCAGGTAGGGCCAGCGCAGGCCCAGCCCCTGATCCTGGAACCAGCCCAGCATCAACAGCGGCAGGGCGATGGCCGCCACCACGCTGGAGAGCGACACGATGCGGCTAACGCTGAGCACCGCCAGGAACACGCCGAAGCAGGCCAGCCCCACGGGCCAGGTGAGCCCCAGCAGCATCCCCAGGGCCGTGGCCACGGCCTTGCCGCCGCGCCAGCCCAGCCACACCGGCCAGATGTGGCCCGCCAAGGCCGCCAGGCCGGCGGCCACCACCCAGCTGTCGCTGGCCACCGCGGCGCCGCCATCCA
>CAWUND010000022.1:0-12260 GCA_963923815.1 uncultured bacterium | reverse complement strand
TCGAGCCCCAGGGCCCCCAGGGAGGAGAGCAGCGGTTGCAGGGCCCGGCGCGGTTGCTCGCTGGCGCTGAAATATTCGTCGTAACCCTTGCGGGGGCGGTACTCGGTGAACATCGCCAACCTGCGGTGGCGTGATCATGCAGAGCGGCCTGGGCCCCTCAGGTGCGCGTTGTTACGGAACCGCCGGCCGCGCTGGGGAGCCCCCTAGAGCAGGACATAGCGCTGGGCCATGGGCAGCACCGCCACCGGTTTGCAGCTGAGCAGCTCCCCGTTGGCGAACACCTCGTGGGTCTGCGGGTCCACTTCCAGCCGGGGCAGGGCGGTGTTGTGTTTCATGGCGGCCTTGCCAATGCCGCCGCGGGTGTTGAGCACGGGCACGCAGGGGCGGCTGAGCCCGAGCCGGCGGGCGATGTCCGCATCCAGGGCCGCCTGGCTCACGAAGGTGAGGCAGCTGGGCGCCAGCGCCTTGCCGGTGCTGGCCACCATCGGCCGGCCGTGCCCGTTGGCCCATGCGATCGAGCCCCCCTTGAGCACCAGCTCCGGTTTCACCCCGAAGAAGCCGGGCTTCCAGAGCACGAGATCCGCCAGCTTGCCCACCTCCACCGAGCCCACCTGGTGGTCGATGCCGTGGGCGATGGCCGGGTTGATGGTGGTCTTGGCGATGTAGCGCTTGAGGCGGGTGTTGTCGTTGCGGGCGCTGTCCCCTGGGAGGGGGCCGCGCTGCACCTTCATCGTGTGGGCGGTCTGGAAGCTGCGGGTGATCAGCTCGCCCACGCGGCCCATCGCCTGGGAGTCGCTGGCGATGGTCGAGAGGGCGCCGATGTCGTGGAGGATGGCCTCCGGGATCGACACCGTGCCTAGGCACGCGGGGTTGCTGCTGCCGGGCAGCACGTTGGCCTCGCCGCAGATCGTGAGGATGCCTGGGGCACCGCCGCCGCCGGCCCCCCCGGAGTCAACGGCGTGAATCGTGCGGCCGCCGATGGCGCGGATCGTGTCGTCTGCGGAGCCCGCCCCGTTGGGGGTGTCGCCGTGGAGGCACACCTGCACGTCGTAGCGCTCCGCCACCGTGAGGCAGCCGTCGATCGCCGCCGGGGTGGCGCCCCGATTTCCATGGATCTGGAGGCCGCAGGCTCCGGCGCGGATCTGCGCGTCGATCGCCTCCGGGGTGCTGGCGGTGCCGTTGCCGTAGAAGCCCAGGTTCACCGGCAGCCCCTCGGCCGCCTGGAGCATGCGGCTCAGGTGGAAGGCGCCGGGGGTGCTTCCCCCCAGCAGGGTGGTGACACCGCTGGCCAGGGCGGCTTCGATCTGCTGGGGGCAGATGGCGGGCACGTTGGCGTCGATGCAGCCGGCGGTGAGGATGTGGCCCTCGCCGGCGATCGCCTGGGTGTGGGTGTGGCCCGCCTTGCCGATGGCCACGATGCGGCCATCCCGCAGGCCCACATCGGCCTTCACGATGCCCCACCAGTCGAGGATCAGGGCGTTGGTGATCACCGTGTCGACCGCATCGAAACCGGCACGGGCGGCGCCGAAGGTCATGCCATCGCCGTCGACGCTGAGGTCGCGCTCCACCTCGAGGATCAGCTCGGTGTCCGCCAGGCGCAGGCGATCACCGGGTGCGGGGATCAGGTCGCCGGGGACCAGGTCGCCGGGGAACAACGGGGCCATGGCTGGGGCTGGGGATCGGGTCAGCGGATCGGGTCGTGCAAGGTCACCAGCTTGGTGCCGTCGGGGAACACCGCCTCGATCTGCACCTCGTGCACCAGCTCCGGCACCCCCTCCATCACCTGGTCGCGCTTGAGCCAGGTGGTGGCCTCTTGCATCAGTTCGGCCACGGTTTTGCCGTCGCGGGCCCCCTCCAGCACCTGGAAGCTGAGCCAGGCCACCGCCTCCGGGTGGTTGAGCTGGAGGCCGCGGTTGAGCCGCCGCTCCGCCAGCAGGGCCGCAGTCACGATCAGGAGCTTGTCCTTCTCCTGAGGGGTCAGGTGCATGGCGGGCCCTGGGGGTTTCCTCACTCTGGCTGGCCCGGCAACGGCCGCCCCGTTGATGGGCCAACCCCCGCTGAGCAGCGGCGCAGGAATGCCCCCACAATGCGCCCATGCTTGCCATCTGGATCGGCGCCATCGACCAGGGCTTGGCCTACGCCGGCCTGGCCCTCGGGGTGTACCTCACCCTGCGGGTGCTCAACTTCGCCGACATCACGGTGGACGGCTCCTTCGCCCTCGGCGGCGGCAGTGCGGCCCTGCTGCTCAGCCAGCAGGTGGCACCACCGCTGGCCCTGCTGGTGGCGGTGGCCCTGGGTGCCCTGGCCGGCACCGCCACCGGCCTGATCCACACCCGCCTGGGGGTGAACGATCTCTTTGCCGGCATCCTCACCACCACGGGCCTCTACTCGATCACCCTGCGGCTGATGGGCCGCTCCAACATCCCGCTCACCGATCTGCACCTGGCCTTGGATCAGCTGCCGGATCTGGGGCTGGGGTCTGATGGTCGCTGGTTGCTGGCGCTGTTGCTGGTGATGGGCGGCCTGATCGCTCTGTTGGCGCTGCTGCTCGCCACCGACCTGGGGCTGGCGCTGCGGGCCATTGGCAACAACGCCGTGATGGCCCGATCCAACGCCATCAGCACCCGCCGCGGCCTCACCCTTGGCATCGCCGCCGGCAATGGCCTGGTGGCCTTGGCCGGTGCCCTGGTGGCCATGTACCAGGGCTTCGCCGACGTGACCATGGGCATCGGCTCGTTGATCCTCGGCCTTGGGGCGGTGATCGTGGGTGAATCGGTGCTGCGCCCCCGCACGGTGCCCCAGGCCCTGCTGGCGGTGGTGCTGGGGTCGGTGTTGTTTCGGGCCATGATCGCCCTGGCCCTGCAGCTGGGCATGGAGCCGGTGGATCTCAAACTGGCCACGGCCCTGCTGCTGCTGGCGGCCCTGGGGCTGGGCCGGTTGCGCATCCCCGGGGTGTCGGATCCGGGAGGTGGCCGGTGAGTCTGGAGATTGAGGATCTGGCCTGGGGCCATCCCCAGCCCGGCGGCGGCTGGCGCCAGCTGTTTGAGGGCTTCCACCTCAGCTGTCCATCCGGCCAGTTTGTGGTGGTGATCGGCAGCAACGGCTCCGGCAAGTCGACGTTGCTCAACCTGGTGGCCGGCACCCTGCGGGCCAGTGGCGGCTCGGTGCGCCTCGAGGGCCGGGAGCTGCTGCGGCTGCCGGAGCACCGCCGCGCCCGGGCCATCGGCCGGGTGATGCAGAACCCCCTGGATGGCACCGCGCCGGGGCTCACCATCGCCGAAAATTTGCGGCTGGCGGAATGCCGCCGCCGCCCCCTGTTCAGCCCCCAGGCCCTGCTGGGGCTGCACCCCTCCCGCGCCGATCGCCGTCGCTACGGCGAGCTGCTGGAGTCGTTGGGCCTGCCGTTGGCGGATCGCCTCGACACGCCGGTGGGTCAGCTCTCCGGCGGCCAGCGGCAAACCATCAGCCTGGTGATGGCCAGCCTCGGGGAACCGCGGCTGCTGCTACTGGATGAACACACCGCCGCCCTCGACCCCCGCGCCGAGGCCACGGTGATGGCGCTCACCGATCGCCTGGTGGCGCGGCTGGGCACCACCGCCCTGATGGTGACCCACAGCCTGGAGCAGGCCCTTCGCCATGGCGATCGCCTGTTGATGCTGCAGGAGGGTCGCCTGATCGGCGATTGGAGCGCCGCCGAGCGGCAACAGTTCAGCCCGGCGTCGTTGCGGGAGCTGTACGGCAACGCCACAGTGCAGGCGGACCCCCCATCCCTCGGATGAGCCCGCGATGAGCCTGCGTCGCCGCCAGTTTCTGACCCTCTCCGCCGCGGGGTTGGGCAGCTCCCTGGCCCTGGCCGCCTGCGGGCGCTTTGGCGGCCAGCCGCGCAAGGGGCCGCTGATCGGCATGCTGCAGATGGTGGATGCCCCACCCCCCAACCTCACCCGCAAGGGCTTTGAGGAGGCGTTGGCGGCGGCGGGTTTCCGCAACGGCGACACCGTGACCTTCCTGCAAAAGGATGCCGCCGGCGAGCTGCCCAACACCACCCTGGTGATGCAGCAGTTTCTGGCGGAGCCGGTGGACATGGTGCTGGCGGTGGGCACGCCCCCCCTGCAGGCGGCCATGAAGGTGATGCCCGCGTCGGTGCCGGTGATCTTTTGCTACTGCTCCAACCCCTGGGGTGCCGGTGCCGGCACCCCGCCCGGTGGCGTGGGGCAACACCGCCCCAATGTGGTGGGCACCATCGGCACCAATCCGGTGGCCCAGGAATTGGACCTCGCCCGCGAGATCAACCCCGCCCTCAAAACCGTGGGCCTGATCTTCAACCCCGGTGAGCCCAACTCCGAATACGAGGCCAAGATCCTCGGCAAGGCCGCCCAGGAGCGGGGCATCACCGTGGTGCAGCAGGCGGTGGCCAATTCCGGTGAGGTGCTGCAGGCCGCCCAGGCCCTGGCGGAGAAGAAGGTGGAGGCCTACGTGAAGATCGGCGATTACGCCACCATCCAGGCCTTCTCCTCCATCTGCAAGGTGGGCTTGGAAAACCGCATTCCGGTGTATTCGGTGGATCCCCCCGACATCGACCTGCCGGGATGCTTGGCGGTGATCGGTTGGAATTACCGCGACGACGGCATGGCCGCGGGCCGCTTGGCGGTGCGGGTGTTGAAGGGGGAATCCCCGGCCAAGATGGCCTTTGAGCCCCTCACCAAAACAGACCTGCTGGTGAGTGAGGCCACCGCCAAGGCCATTGGCGTGACCCTGCCGCCGGCCCTGGTGGCCCGGGCCAACCAGGTGGTGCGCTAGGGCGGCGCGGCCATGACGCTCAGCCGTCGCCAGAGTCTGCGGCTGCTGGCCGGCGCCGCAACGGGCGCCGCCTTGGCGCCGCTGCTGGCCTGCCGGCCGCGCCAACGGCGCCGCGGCGCCGCCGGCCCGTGGCGAATCGGTGTGTTGCAGTTCGTGCCCGTGCCGGCGGTGGAACTCACCCGTCAAGGGGTGATGCGGGGACTGGAGGGCCATGGCATTCGCCCGGGCCACAACCTCGAGGTGGTGCTGCGGCAGGCCGATGGCAGCTCGGGCCGCTGCCGCCGGCAGGCGCAGGAGCTGGTGGCGGCCGATGTCGACTTGTTGGTGGCGATCGGCACGCCGGCGCTGCAGGCCGCCATCGCTGTGGCCCCCAGCCCGTTGCCGGTGGTGTTTTGCTACTGCGCCAACCCCTGGGGGGCCGGTGCCGGCCGCAGCGCCACCCACCACCTCGCCAACGTCACCGGCACGGTGACGGCCACCGCCGTGGAGACCCAGCTGCGGCTGGCCCAGCAGCTGGTGCCCGATCTGCAGCAGGTGGGATTGCTCTACAACCCCGCCGAACCCAACTCCAGTTTTGATGCGGAGCGCTTGGCTCAAGCCGTGGCCCAGCAGCAGCTGCAGTTGCTGCGGGAGCCGGTGATCACGGTTGGCGACCTGCCGGAGGCGTTTGCGCAGTTGCAGCGCCAGGGGATCCAGGCGCTGATCAAGGTGGAGGATTACGTCACCCTCACGGGTTTCCAGCGCCTGGCCTCCCTGGCCCTGCAGGCGCGCCTGCCGCTGCTGGCGGATGAGCCGGATGACGCCGGCGTGCCCGGTTGTTTGGCGGCGGTGGGTTGGGGTTCGCTGCAGGACGGCGAGCGGGCCGGCGACCTGGCGGGCCAGATCCTGCGGGGCGCATCCCCGGCGACCCTGCCGATTCAGCCCCCTGGGGAGCCGGGCTTTTGGCTCAATCGCGACACGGCCCGCCGCCTGGGCAGGCCGCTGCCGGCTTCGTTGCTGGCCCAGGCGAGGGCGGTGCTGGGCTGAGCGCCGGGGTGCTGGCCGGCTCCAGCAGTTGGATCAGCCAGCTGCGCCGAATGCCCTGCAGCAGGCTGTTGCTGCTGCGGGCCAGGCTCCGGATCTCCACCAGGGTGGTTTGCATGGTGGAGAGGGTGGTTTCCAGGTTGTCGGTGACGCGGGTCACGCGCCCCTGCAGGGCACCGGAGCCTTGGGTCACCTCGCGCTCCAGCAGGTTGGCCAAGCGTTCGCCGCTGCCCAGGGTGCGGTCGAGCTGGTCGAGGGAGCGGGGCACCCGCCGCTCCACCAGGCCGGCGGCGCGGGTCACCATCTGCTGCAGCGGCACCCGGCTGGCGGCCACCTCCTTGATCAGGGTGGCGATGTCGGGGCTGGTTTCGAAGATCAGGCTGTCGCCCGAGCTGAGCGGGTCGCGGTGGCCCAGGTCGGTGAGGTCGGGGCTGATGGCGATGTACGGCCGGTTGAGCAGGCCGTCCTGGGCCAGGGTGGCGCGGCTGCGGCGCCCCACCATCGGCTCGCGGCTGGCGGCGATCTCCAAGGTGACGTGCACCTGGGCGTCGTTGAGCAGCCGGATGCGTTGCACCCGCCCCACGGGGAAGCCCGAGATCTTCACCGCCATCCCCTCCTGCAGTCCGGCGGCGCTGTAGGTGCGGAAGCTCAGCTCCAGGTTGCGGGTCCACCAGTTGCGCGGCGTGCCGATCCCCAGCACCAACAGGGCCAGCAGGGCGGCGGCGCCCCCCAACAGGCCCCAGTGCTCCACATCCAGCGGACGCCGTTGGGCGCTGCCCATGGTCAGATCCCCCCGCCGCTGAGGTTGGGATCCAGCAGCAGCACCCACACCAGATCCATGCCCAGCACCACGGCGATCGAGAGGCTGATGGCCCGCGACAGGGCGGCGGTTGGTGCCATCTGCAGGCGTTGGGCGCGGCACCCCTGGGCCAGGGTGATCCAGAGCACCAGGCCCGAGAACAGCGCCGTTTTCACCAGGGTGAGCGCCAGGATGCCGGGGTTGAGGTTGCCCGCCAGGAACTGCAGTTCCGTGACGCTGCTGAGCTCCGGTTTGGTGAGCGTGGCGGACACCATCGCCGAGGCCAGCAGGTAAGGAAGCAGGGCCAAGGCCGCCGGCACCAGGCGGGTGGCCTGGTGGCGCCAGCGGCGCAGCAGCGCTCCGGGGGGCCGTTGGGCCAACCGAGTGCCCAGGGCCACCAGCTCCGGACCATCCCGCAGCAGCAGCAGCAGGGTGATCACCAGGGGCGCCGCCATGGCGGTGGTTTGCACCGCCAGCACCTGCACGCTGATGGTGGCGGCGTTTTCCAGGGGGCCGGCCAGCAGCTGGATGAACCCCATGCTCATGGAGGCGCCCGCCAGCAGGGTGAGCCCCACCAGCCCGCGATCAAGGCGCACCGCCTGCCCCGCCATCACCCCCGGATCAGTGCCGTCAGGATGGCAGCCGTGGGCCGTTCCTGCATCCACCCTGGGCCGATGGTTGGCCTTGGTGGCTGACTCCAAAATTTTTCAGCACATCGGCTGCAGGTTGCTGGATTGTTTTCACACTTCAGGGGAACCGTTTCCCTGTTCATGACCAAGCTGCTGCCCGCGCTGGCCGCCTGCATCGGTGGTTGCGTGCTCACGGCTGCCGCCCCCGTGTCTGCGGCCAGCTGCCAGTTCCTCTCGCCGGTGGGTGGAAATGGTGTGACCCCGATCATCACCAAAACCATCAGCCCCGGGAACCCGCTGCCCTTCAGCCGCCCCAACTGGAACACGGACTTTTTCGTGACCCAGCCCTACAGCTATTTCAAGTACTTCTTCACCGCCAACTCCTCGGAGAGCGCCACCTACCCGATTCAGGGCTACCTCAAGTTCACCGACGGCTCCAACCTGCAGGTGATCAATGAGTCGTATGCCCCGCAGATGGGCACCGGCCGCCAGTGGACCGTGCAGTCGGTGCCCGGTAAAACCGTGAGCCAGGTGAACTTCAAGATCGGCGCCAGTGCCGACCAGGCCGCCACCGGCTTCACCTACCGGATCTCGGTGCAGGGCTGCAACTGATCCCGCTGCAGCCCCTTAGGGGCTACAGCAGGCTTCGCCACAGCCGTTCGGCGTCCGCCGCCGCGGAGGGCCAGTCCCCCAGGGGCTGGCCTTCCAGCGTCAGCAGGGGCCGGCAGCTGAGGCTGTTGATCAGCAGCCAGCGGTCGCCCGGTTGGGCTGCAGCCTCGAGCCGGGCCTCGTCGGCGAGCCCCAGCTCCAGCAGGCGGCCGCGCATCACCCCGGGCAGGCAACCGCTGCTCAGCGGTGGGGTGAGCCAGCGCCCCTGGCGTTGCACCAGCACGTTGGCGGTGGCTGCGCAGCAGAGCTCGCCGCTGGCGCTCCGCAGCAGGGCCTCCTGCGCCCCAGCCCGTTGCGCTTCCCGCCGGGCCTGAATCGCCTGGCCGTAGGCGAAGGTTTTGCAACGGCTCATCAGGCTGGAGCCGTTGCGGGTTTCTTGGCGACTCACCATCGCCGTGAGCGGGGTGAACGTGGCCTGGGTGGGGGTGAGCTGCAGCCAGAGCCGGTGCTGGGTGGCCTCCGGAGGGGCGTCCGGCAGGTCGATGCCGCGCCCCCGGTGATCGCCGCGGCTCCAGTTGAGCCGCAACGCCCCCTGGCCACCGGCCCGGCTGATCGCCTCCTGCAGCAGCGGTTCCAGCTCGGGCGCCGCCGGCGGTGGGGCCATGCCCAGCAGCTCTGCCCCCTCCCGCCAGCGCCGCAGGTGGGGCTCCAGCAGCTGGGGCTGGCCCCCCTCCACCCAGATGGTTTCAAACAGGCCATCCGCCAGCTGCAGGCCCCGGTCCGCCAAGGGGATCTGCAGTTGCTCGGGGGTGCCCCAGCGGCCCCCAATCCAGGCCACGGTCGTTGTAGGGGCGCTCATGCCAGGGCCTCCAGCAGGGGGTGCAATTTCCAGCCCAGCTCCTCGGCCTCCGCCTGGGGGTTGGAATCGGCCACGATGCCGCAGCCGCCGTGGCAGCGCAGCTGCCGGCCCCGCAGCAGCAGGCTGCGGATCAGGATGCTGCTGTCCACGCTGCCGTCCCAGTCGCGGCGCAGCAGGGAGCCGCAATAGGGGCCGCGCGCCACGGGTTCCAGCTCCGCCAGCCGCTGGCAGGCCCGCAGTTTGGGGGCGCCGCTGATGGAGCCCCCCGGCCAGCAGGCCCGCAGCAGATCCACCCAGGTGCAGTCCGGCCGCAGGTGGCCGGTTACCACCGAGGTGAGGTGGTGCACCTGGGGGTAGCTCTCCAGCCCCACCAGCTGGGGCACATCGATCGACCCCGGCACGCACACCCGCCCCAGGTCGTTGCGCAGCAGATCCACGATCATCACGTTCTCGGCCCGGTCTTTGGCGCTGCACACCAGCTCCGCCGCCTGGTCGGCATCGCGCTGGGGATCCGCCTGGCGCGGCCGGGTGCCCTTGATCGGGCGGGTTTCCACGGTGCCGCCGGGGCCGAGCTGCAGAAACCGCTCCGGCGAGGCGGAGATCACCGCTTCCCCGCTGGCGGCGGCCCCGGCGATCACCAGCCCGGAGAAGGGGGCGGGGCAGCGGCTCCGCAGCTGCAGAAACAGCGGCAGGGCCGCCGCGGCCCCTGCGGCACCATCCGCGGGCAGCTCGGTGCTGCAGCAGGCGGTGAGGTTGGCCTGGAACAGGTCGCCGGCGGCGATCAGCTCCCGCAGCCGCTCCACGCCCGCCGCGAAGCTGTCGGTGTCGCTGTGCCAGTGCCAGCGCTCCTCCGCCAGGCTCGGCCGGGCCTGCAGTTGCGGGGGTTCGGCACTGGCCTCCAGCCAGCGGGCCATGGCCTCCAGCCGCCGCGGATCCTGGCCTTCGAGCCACAGCTGCCGCCGCTGCAGATCGAAGCGCAGCACCGGATCGTGGCGGGCGATCCAGAGGCTGGCCATGGGGTCGGCCTTCCAGTGGCTGGCGGGTTCCACCCAGGCGGCCGCCTCGTAGCTGAGCCAGCCGCACCAGTGCCCTGGCCCCAGCTGCTCCAGTTGGGAAAACGGGTCGCTGGCGCCGGGTTGGCCGGGCAGTCCGCGGCAGCAGTGCTGCTCCAGGGGATCGGCCGCCAGGGTGATCCAGCGCCCCAGGTTGCTGCCGTCCCCGTCCAGCCAGATCAGCCCTTCCGGGCCCCAGTGGGCCGCCAGGGCCATGGCCACGGCGGTGGGATCACGCCAGGCCATCGGCCGCCGCTGCAGCGTGGCCTCGGCGGTGCTGCCGTTCATGGCCGGCCGGCGCGGCTGGCCAGGTCGGGTCGGCCCGCTTCGATCAGGGCGGCATCGCGGATGCGGCAGCTGTCGCAAACGCCGCATGGCTCGCTGCCGCCGCTGTAGCAGCTCCAGGTGTGGCCGATGGGCACCCCCAGCCGCAGGGCCTCCTCCACGATCTTGGTTTTGCTCCACTGCACCAAGGGGGCCCACAGCTGGGTGCCATGGCCCTCCCGGCCCGCCTTGCTGGCCAACGTGGCCAGCTGTTGAAAGGCCTCCAGGTAGTCGGGCCGGCAGTCGGGGTAGCCGGAGTAATCCACGGCGTTCACCCCCAGCACCAGCCGTTCGGCGCCGCGGGCCTCCGCCAGGCTCAGGCCGATGGCAATGAACACGGTGTTGCGGCCTGGCACGTAGGTGCTGGGGATCACCCCCGCCTGCACGCCCTCGCTGGGCACGGCGATGGCGGGGTCGGTGAGGGCGGAGCCGCCCCAGGCCGCCAGGTTGACGGCGATGGTGTGGTGCTCCGCCAGGCCCAGGGCGGCGGCCACGGCGGCGGCGGCCTCCAGTTCGCGGCGGTGGCGCTGGCCGTAGTCGAACGACAGCCCGATCACCCGCTGGCCGGCCTCCTGGGCCAGGGCGGCGGCGGTGGCGGAATCGAGCCCTCCGGAGAGCAGGGCGATGGCGGTGGGCACAGCGGATGGGGGGCGCCTTGACCATGATGCCCAGCAGAGGTGTGTGCCCGCCCATGGCCCGATGGCAACCGCATCGCCCGCTGCTGGCGCTGGCGGCCGCGCTGATGCTGGCCCCGGCCGCCCTGGCCATTCCACGGCTGGATCTGAGCCCCTACCCCAAGCCGGAGCCGGGCCAGCGGCGCTGGGTGATCCAGCTGCCTGGCGTGTTGCCCCCCACCCCCGCCGGATCCCCCAGCAGCGACCCCCGCAACTGGCGGGTGCAACTGGTGGTGGGTGAGGAGATGCCCGTGGACTGCAACATCCGCCGCATCAGCGGCCAGCTGCGGGCCAGCGATGTGCCGGGTTGGGGCTACCCCATCTACCGGCTGGAGGGGCCCAACGCCGGCCTGGCGATCACCACGCTGATGGCCTGTCCGCCGGGCCAACCGAAGCCCATCCGTTTCGTCACCCTCTCCGGCGACCCCGTGCTGGCGCCCTACAACGTGAGCCTGCCGATCGTGGTGTATCTGCCGGAGCGGCTGGAGCTGCGCTGGCGGGTGTGGCGGCCCATGGAGCCCCTGCAGCCGGCGCTGGCGCTCTAACGCACCCCGAGCCATTTGTGGCTCTGCAGGCTGAGGCGCCAGTGGGGGTGCGCCTGCACGTAGGCCACCGCCAGCCGCTGGCCCTCGGGGCTGTCCCAGCCGGGTTGCAGCAGCAGCGCCGGACCGGCCACGGCGGGGCCGCGGCCCTCCAGGGTGGCGGCGGCCATGGCCTCGGCGAAGGCCAGATCGCTGGGCCCGTGCACCACCACCTTCAGCTCATGGCAGCGGCGCAGGGCGTCGGCCCCCGGCGGCCGATGGGGTTTGGGGGAGAGGCTGATCCAGTGGAACTGGCCGCTCCAGGGCCCCACGCCGCTGGTTTCCAGGTGCAGGGGAAGTGCCGCCGGCGCCAGGGCGTTGCAGAGGGGATCAAGCCCGTGCTCCAGCGGTTCACCGCCGGTGATCACCGCAAAGGCGGCCCCGGCCGCCGCCGCCGCCTGGGCCTCGGCCTGGAGCTGCTCCAGGGGGCGTTGGGGATGCACGGCGGCCGGCCAGGAGTGTTTGGTGTCGCACCAACTGCAGCCCACGCTGCAGCCCCCCAGCCGGATGAAGAAGGCGCTGCGGCCCGCGTGGAGCCCCTCCCCCTGGAGGGAGTGGAAGGTTTCCACCACCGGCAGCGTTGGGGAGTCGGTTGACTCCGGTGGGGTCATGCCGATGGCGAGGCGATGGTGCGGGGGCTGTCGCCGAGGCCGCTGCGCTGGCTGTTGATGGCTTCGCTGGGGGAGGCGGGCAGGCGCCGCTGGGCCGCCTCGATCAGGCCGCGGAACAGGGGGTGGGGGCGTCCCGGGCGGGAGAGGAATTCCGGGTGGTACTGGCAGGCGGTGAAGAAGGGGTGGTCCTTGAGTTCGATCAGCTCCACCAGGCGGCCATCGGGGGAGGTGCCGCTGATCTCGTAGCCCGATTCCAGGAACAGATTGCGGTAGGCGTTGTTGAACTCGTAGCGGTGGCGGTG
>CAWUND010000021.1:0-12513 GCA_963923815.1 uncultured bacterium | reverse complement strand
TGCGCCGCTGTCGCTCTATGTGCACGTGCCCTTTTGCCGGCATGCCTGCTGGTACTGCGGCTGCAATCGCGTCACCACCCAGCTGGGCTCGAAGGTGGTGGAGCCGTATTTGGCGTCCCTCGGCCGCGAACTGGAGCTGATCGGGGACGCCATGGCGCAGCGTCGGCGCCTGGCGCAGCTGCACTGGGGCGGGGGCACCCCCAATTACCTCAACGCTGAAGAGACGGCCCGGCTCTGGGCTTTGATCGAGCGGCACTTCGATCTGGATCCGGGTCTGGAGGCCTCGATTGAGGTCAATCCCGAGTTCCTCAGCCGCGATGCGGCCCTGCAGTTGCGTCAGCTGGGGTTCAACCGCGTCAGCTTTGGCATTCAGGACGCGGATCCCGCCGTGCAGCAGGCGGTGAACCGGGTGGTGCCGGTGGAGCAGTTGCGCCGGGTGATGGGGTGGTTGCGGGAGGCGGCCTTCAGCAGTGTGAATGTGGATCTGATTTGCGGCCTGCCGCTGCAGACCCCGGAGCGCTTTCGGCAGACCCTCGCCCTGGTGAACGAGCTGCGGCCAGATCGCATCTCGCTCTTCTCCTTCGCCTACTTACCCGAGCAGTTGCCCCTGCAGCGCAAGATCGCTGCGGAGGATCTGCCGAGCCAGCGTGATCGCCTGCGGATGTTGGACGACGCCCAGCAGCTGCTCTGCGCCAACGGCTACGAGGCCATTGGCATGGATCACTACGCCCTGGTCGACGACAGCCTGGCCCAGGCGGCCCGCAGCGGCCGATTGCACCGCAACTTTCAGGGCTACACCACCGGTGGCGAGTTGGAGCTGCTGGGGGTGGGCCCCACGGCCATTAGCCAGTTCCCGCAGTTGTTCACCCAAAACCAGCGCGACCTCAAGGCCTATGCCAGCGCCCTGGAGCAGGGGTGCTTGCCGGTGGAGCGCGGCCTGGAGGTGCGCGATCCGCAGGTGCTGGAGCGGCGCGAGCTGATCCGCCAGGTGATGTGTCAGTTCGCCGTGGAGCTCGACCGTGGGCGCTATGCCCTCGAATGGCGGCGGTTGCAGGATCTGGCCGCCGATGGATTGGTGCGCTTGGAGGCCACCGGCGGGCGCGGCCGCGTGCAGGTCACCCCGGAGGGGCGCTGGCTGATCCGCACCATTGCGGCGGTGTTCGATCCCGATCAGCGCAGCCGCACCTCGGGCTCGAGGCTGCTTTAGAACAGCCTCCGCTCGCGCCTGCACCGTGCCGCCCTCCCCCACTGCCAACCTGCCAACGGCGCCGTTGAGCTGGGGTGAGCTGGAGCAGCTGCTGCCGCCCCAATCGGAGGCGGAGCTGCAGCGGTTGCGCACCGATGGCCCCACCAACCCCCAGGCCCAGCTGCGCCTGTTTGGCCGGCCGGAGAGCGAGGTGCGCGTCACCCTCTACCGCGACCACCACGCCTGGTGCCCCTACTGCCAGAAGGTGTGGCTGTGGCTGGAGGAGCAGCGGATCCCGTATCGGATCCGCAAGGTCACGATGTTTTGTTATGGCGAGAAGGAGCGCTGGTTCACCGAGCGGGTGCCCTCCGGGATGCTGCCGGCCCTGGAGCTCGACGGCCGCCTGATCACCGAGAGCGATGTGATCCTCGAAGCGCTGGAGCGGGCCTTTGGGCCCCTGGGGCAGGGGATGTCGGATCCGGACGTGTTGCCGCTGCGGCAGCTGGAGCGGCGCCTGTTTCGGGCCTGGTGCCAATGGCTCTGCTACTGCGAGGGCGAAGGGGCCCACACCGCCTCGGCGGAGCAGCACTTCGCCCGCATGGCCGGCTTGGTGGAGGAGGCGCTGGAGGCGCATCCGGGCCCTTTTTTCCTCGAGCACTTCGGCACCGCCGATGTGATCTTCGTGCCCTACCTGGAGCGGATGAACGCCTCGCTCGCCTACTACAAGGGCTACGGGCTGCGGCACCACCATCCCGCCATCGACCGCTGGTTCACTGCCCTGGAGCAACGGCTCACCTACCTGGGCACCCAGAGCGACATCCACACCCACGCCCACGACCTGCCCCCGCAGATGGGCTGTTGCCTGAGCAGCGGCGGCAGCGAGCAACGGCGGCTGGCGGCCCTGGTGGATGGGGGGCTGTGGCCCAGCGATGAACCCGACCTGATCGAAACCCGCCAGCCGGAGCCCGCCGAGGCCCGCCAGCTGGCCCTGGCCCGCATGCTGCGCCACCGGGCCAAGCTGCTGGCGATCCATCCGGCGGGGCAGCGGCTGGGCGCCGAGGCGGCGGAGCGGCTGGATCAGGCCCTGCGCTGCGCCCTCACCAACCTGATGGCCCCGGCCGCCGCCGAGGCGCTGGCGCCCCCTGCTGGCACGGATGGGGCGCTGCGCTACTGGCGCGACCGCATCTCCGTGCCGCGCGACATGCCGCTGCATGCGGGGCGGGTGCTGCGCGCTGCCCTGGAGCGCACCGCCGCCCTGGCGGGGCCGGAGCAGGGGCCGCCGCTACCGGTGCGCGACCGGCGCGACCAAAACCCGGCGCCGTTTGTGGCCCTCAGCGGCCGTTGAGGCCTTCGCGCTTGCTGGTGAGGTATTGCACCAGCTCCTGCTGAAGCGCCAGCAGTTCGCGGGTGCAGCCGCGGAACGCCGCCCGGTGACGGATTTCGTCGTGGCGGGTGTTGAGGTCGCGCAGCATCAGTTCGATCGCGTCGAGTTGGGCTCGATCCATCGCGGGGCGCTGCTCACTGCGCTGACCCTATCAACCACGCCAACCGCCGCTAGCTTGCGGCCAGTGCTGGGCTGGGCGATGGCGATCCGCAAGCGGCTGCTGGGGGCCACCCTCCTGGGGGCATTGGCGCTGCTGCCGCAGGGGGCTCGCGCCACAGATCTCAACGGCCAAACCTGGTTCACCAAGCCCCCCTGGAAGGTGGACTTCACCAATTACTGGTGGTACCTGATGCAGGCCGGCGTGGAGTACTACTTCACGGTGAACCTGCCCGAGGGGGCTGGTGCCGGCCTGGGGGGCCTGGTGATCCAGCAAACCCGCGGCAACGACCGCGACTTTTCCTTCTTCACCCACCGCACCCGCGCCTTCGTGGGCCGGCCGCGGCGGGAGGGGGCCGCCATTCCTGTGGAGGCCAGCTTTGATCAGGCCACCCGCACCATGACCGTGCGCTTCCCGCAGCCGCCCCAACCGGGCCAAACGGTGACCCTGGCGCTGCTGCCCGTGAACAACCCCACCTGGGCGGACACCTACATGTTTTCGGTGCAGGCGCTGCCCGCCGGCCCCAACCCGGTGCCGGCTTCCCTGGGCTTCGCCACGATGCCGATCTACAACTTCAACCCCTAAATCAGCTCTCTGCACGAGAGCAACGGCGCCAGAAAAGTGCAGGGTGATGAGGGGCTGATCGGCCAACTTCTGTGCTGGCTTGCACACCGTTGTTCAACGAAGTGTTCTGCGCGGCAGCCGTTTCGGCCCATGTTCTGTATGTTTTGCGTCCTTGTGGGCCCCGTCGCCCCCATCGGCCGCCGTGCTGATCGCCGTTCCCAGCCACCAGCAGTTGATCGAGCGGGCCGATCGCTACATCGCGCTGCACTACCGCAAGCCGCTGCGCATGCAGGAGCTGGCGCTCCACTGCCATGTGAGCGTGCGAACGCTGCAAAACCTGTTTGTGAGCCAGCGGGGGGAGTCGCCCCTGAAGGCTCTGCGCCGCTACCGCTTGCGCCAGCTGCACGGCCAGGTGCAGGCCCGGCCCCAGCTGCCGCTGCGCCAGCACTACAACAACTGCGGCCTGATCGGCTCATCCGCAGACCGCGCCCTGTTTGCGGCGATCTATGGCTGCTCGGTGCGGGAGCACCAGCTGGCCAGCCGCAGCCGCCAGCCCGCTCAGCGCAGCCGGGTGCTGGCGGGGGCGGTGGCCTGAGCGTCGGGCTGCAGCGAGGAGTGGTGGTGCACGATGCGCCAGTCGCCGTCTTGCAGGGCATAGACAAACGTGTAGCGGGCGCCCACCCAGTGGTTGCCATCGAGCCAGAAGCTGTAGGTGCCCGCATCCACCAGCCCGTTGCAGCCCCGCTGCAGCACGCGGCTGTCGATGCGCCCCTTGGGGGCGTGGCTCAGAAACTGGTTGAAGTAGTCGCGGATGGCCTCCGGGCCCTGGCGCGGCTCCGCCGACAGGGTGGGCAGCAGCAGGGCATCGGGGCTGTACAGGGCCACCACCTGCTCGGGATCACCGGATTGGATGGCGCTGTTCCAGCGGTTGAACAGGGCATCCGCCTGGGTGTCGTTGATGGGGGCGCAGACTTCGGCGGCCACCGGGCCAGCCATCAGCAGGGCCGGCAGCAGCAGGCCGATGAGCAGCAACCCGAGCCGCCGCCAAATCGGCTGCTGCCAGCGCCAGGGGATTGGGCTTAATTTCCCCCCATGGCCCTGCGGCTCCCCCCCTTCCAACCCCTGCCGGCCCCCGATGCCGCCGGTGGCGACCTGCTGGAGGTGCCCCTGGCCAGCCTGCAGCCCACCCAGCTGTGCGTGGGCATGGCGGAGATCCGCAGCCGCCAGAAGGATTTCGCCGCCGACAGCGCCAAACAGCGCAGCACGTATCTGCGCCGCAAGCCCACGCCGCTGGTGCGCAGCGGCGCCGGTGAGCTGTGGATGGTGGATCGCCACCACCGCCTGCGGGCGCTGATGGAGCTCGACCCTGAGGCCACCGCCTTCGGCTACGTGGCGTTGGAGTTGGGGGAGCGCGATCGCCATGAGGTGCTGGAGCAGCTGCATCGGCGTGGATGGCTCTACCTCTACGACGGGCGCGGCCTGGGCCCCCAATCGCCGGCGGCGTTGCCCCGCCAGCTCACCGGCACCCAGGACGACCCCTACCGCAGCCTGGTGTGGAAGCTCAAGCGCGAAGGGGTGGTGGCGGCGGCACCGTTGATTCCCTTCCATGAATTCCGCTGGGGGGCCTGGTTGCGCAGCCGCACCCTGCCGCCCTTCAGCTCGGAGCGCCTGGAGCCGGCGCTGCCTGCGGCACGGGCGCTGGCCCGCTCCCAGGCCGCGTCGCACCTGGCGGGCTGGATCGGCCCTGCAGCTCCATCGCGCGACTGATCAGGCTGTCGGCGGTGCCGGTGTACACCGCCTCCGCCTCCTCGGCGCTGCGGCCCACGCAGGTCATGCCGAGCTTGCCGTATTCCGACAGGCAGCCCAACAGGTGAAACACGCTGCCCCGCAGGCGGGCCGGGTCGTAGTGCAGGTCGGCATCGGCCACGATGTCGATCAGGTCGGCGGGCAGCAGCCCCCGCAGGTCGGCGTGGGTGAGGTTGTCGGTGGCGCGGTAGTGCAGCGGCTGGCCCGTGGGCGCCAGGAACAGGCCCGAGTCGGGATCCAGGTGGCCGGTGGTGATCGCCCGCAACGCCATGGTGGGGTGGGTGGTGCCCCCCTGGCGCAGGTTCACCTCGATGGCCTGCAGATCCCACTGGCCATCGATGCGGCGGGCGATGAAATCCACCGCGTAGCGCTCCAGGGCCCCCTCCGCTGCTAAGGCCTCGCCGATGGCGCGGCCATGGCGCATCAGCTCGAGCCGATAGGCGGCCTCGGCGGGCATGCGGCAGCCCAGGTAGGTCTGGCCGCTGGGGCCCCCCAGGATCTGCTCATGGGTGGAGAGCAGCTCCACCCGGCCGCCGGGGTGGATGGTGCCCTGCACGCTGGGGGAGCTGAGGGCCTCGCCCCCCTCCAGCCAGGCCTCCACCAGGGCCCCCTGCTGGGCCAAGAGGTCGCGCCAGCTGGCGGCCGGCATCGGCAGGGCGTCGAGGGCCTGGCGCAGCAGCCGGCGCCGTTCCGGGCCGCTGTGCTCCGCCAGTTGGAGCGGTTCGAGCGCCAACGGCGCATTGCCCTCGCCGCTGATGCCTTCGTTGAGCTTCACCACGCAGCGGCGCAGCTGCGGGTGGGCCTCCCACAGATCGGCGGTGGCCTCCGCCAGATCCTCGAGGCTGTGGGCCAGGCCGCTGCCGGGGGGATGGGGCACGCCGCAGCGGGCAAACAGCTCGCGGCTGCCCGCCTTGCTGCCCCAGTGCCCCAGGGCCGGATCGGTGCCCAGCAGCGGCACCTGCAGCAGCTCGGAGAGCTGTTTTTCCAGCTCCGTCACCACGAAGCAGCTGATGAAGCTGCGGCCGGGGCGGAGCAGTTCGCGGATGCGGCCCAGCAGGGCCGGGCGCTCCAGCAGTTTTTCCGTGAGGGGCCGGTTGGAGGCGTCGTCGGTGTCGAACAGGTGCAGCCGCCGGCGGGCATGGGAGGTGGGCACCCCCGGCAGCAGCTCCAGCACCGCATCCACCACCAGCTCCGGCAGCAGCTTGCTGGTGACATACACCGCCCGAACGCCGGGGTCGCGGAGCCGTATGAGGGAGAACAGCTGCCGTTCTTCGTAGTGGTGGGCGCCGGTGACGAGCGCCATCAGGGCCCGGTCCATCGACAGCGACGGCACCACCAGCACATCGAACTGGCCGCCATCGCCGCTGTGCTCGCAGCCCCAGCCGGGTTGCAGTTGCGCTTGAAGCTCGCGGAAGCTGAGGCTCATGGCGAAAGGCGGGGGCCTAGAAGTTGAGGTCGATGCGCAGGCCCGCCGCCAGGATGCCCGGCACCGGCTGGTCGGCACCGCTGGGGTTGAAAATCCATTGCACGGTGGGCTGCAGCTGCAGCGATTCGTTGATCATCACGCGGTAGCCCAGTTCCGCCATGCCCTCGTAGGAGCTGGTGAGGAAGGGCGGCGCTTCATTGCTGAAGCCGCCGCGGCCGATGCCCATCACCAGCAGATCGAGGGGCCGGTGGCGCACCACCCCCTGCACCACCATCCCCCCGCCCACGAAGGTGGGGGAGAAGTCCACGGTGCGGTTGGGGCTGTAGGCCCCCCCAAACCACACCCGTTCATCCAAGCCGATCGGCAGGCCGCTGCGCAGGGTCACGCTTCCGTACACCCCTTCGCCGGTGGCATCGTCGGTGCTGGTGATGCCACCCACCCGCACCAGGCCTCCGGGCAGTTGGTTGCTCACGGTGGTGGGGCGTTCGCAATGGGGGTGGTTGCGCACCAGGCCGTAGGTCTGATTGCACACCTTCATCGGCAGGTTGGCGTCGGGCGCCAGGCGGGTGCTGCTGTAGTCGAGCTGGAGCACCTGGGCTGAGCCGTAGATCCCCTCCGCCAGGTTGGGCTGCACCCCCAGGGCCTGGGCCACCGAATAGGTGGAGCCAATGTCGAAGACGCCGTAGCGGATCTTGAATTCGTCGCTGGGCCGCAGGGTTACCACCGCCCCCGGGGAGGCATAGGGGTTGATGGGCAGATCGGTGTTGACGATGTTGAGCGTGTTGTTCAGCGACGAATGCACATAGAGGTTGAGGATGGGAACCTGAATGAAATCGGGGTTCATCGACAGGATTCCCGCCTTCAGCCCCAGCCAGCCCGCGCCGTGGTTGCGCTCCAGGCTCGCTTCACTGAGCCAGAAGCCCGGCGGATAGGCCACCTGCTGCAGGGGAAATACCGCCCCGATCTCGCTGTTGTAGAGCTGATTGCCGGTGGTGTGGCCAAGATTGAAGTTCACCCCCCAGTGGTCCAGCTCCCGCCATTGCTGCTGGTCGCGGCTGAGGCCGGTGCTGATGTTGAGGTCGATGGAGCCCTGCTGCACCCAGGCCCCCGTGGCGGTGAGTCCGCCCACCGGGTTGAACAGGGGCTCACCGCTGAAGGCCACCTGCAGGTTGATCCAATCCGGCAGCTTGAGGGCCGATTGCAGGGTGAACGGTGCGGCATCCGCCCGGGCCGGCCGGGGCTGCAGGCCCAGCAACGCCCCCAGCAGGGCCAGGGCCAACCCAAGCCCCCGTCGCTGCCAGCGTGCCTGGGTCATGGCTCCAGGATCCCCGTGACCGCCGCCGCTGGCAAGCACAGGCGGCCAGATGGGGTTCAGGCCGGCAGGATCTCCTCAAGCACCTGCCCGCTGATGCACACGGTGCGGCAGCGGCGCTGTTCGCGGCGGCTGTGTTTGCGGGCGGCGATGTAGGCCAGCAGCGGATTGGGGTAGAGCTTCAGAGGATCCCAACTGCCGTCGGGCAGCTGGCTCAGCACGCGGGTTTGCATAGCAGTGGTTCGCTGATCCGTGGGGCGGACGCTATGGGCCAGCGGTGCACCTGCGGGTAGCAACGGCAACCAAATCAGCTGAAAAGGGTTCAGCCGGTTACCGAAGGCAGGCCTGCTGCTGCAGCTGTTCGGCGATCTGTTGGCAGCGGGTGCCCTGGCGCAATTGGGGCTCGGAGCTGCGCACCTCCAGCTGGCATTCGCGCGTGCGCTGGCAGTTCCAGGAGGCCACCACCGTGACCCGCTGGGCCAGGGGAATGGTGCGGGCGGGATCGTCTTTGGCGAGCAGTTGGCTATTGGAACTCACCTGGGAATCCACCACCAACCCCAGTTGCCGCAGTGGGTGTTCGAGGGCTTCGGTGAGGGCGTCGCTGTTCAGGCTGGTGATCCAGGAAAACAGCGCCATGGACGAATTGCCCGCCGATCGACTAATCCACGGCGCCATTGAAAACTGAGCTCTCTGGAAACGCAAGTGCCACCGGGCACAGCTTCAGGGGCTGATCAGAACCCACTCCAGCTGCTCGCCCGCGTGGAAGGGCACCAGCCGCGTGGGGGTGTCGGTGCCGTTGGCCAGCTCCAGCACGGCGGGCAGCCCCGGGCCGTCGGGGTCGCGGGCCTGGCGCTCCAGGCGGATCGTGCCCTGGTTGAGGGGCAGGCCGTAGAAGCGGGGGCCGTGTTCGCTGGCGAAGCCCTCCAGCTGATGCAGGGCCCCCTCCTCGCTGAACACCTGGGCGTAGCTCTCGATCGCGTAGGGGGCGTTGTAGATGCCGGCGCAGCCGCAGGCCGATTCCTTGGCGCGGCGTTCGTGGGGGGCGGAATCGGTGCCCAGGAAAAACTTGGGGTTGCCGGAGGTGGCCGCCCGCCGCAGGGCCTGGCGGTGCAGCTCCCGCTTGGCCACCGGCAGGCAATAGAAGTCGGGCCGCAGGCCCCCTTGAAACAGGGCGTTGCGGTTGATGTGCAGGTGGTGGGGCGTGATCGTGGCCGCCAGGGTGCTCGGCCCCTGGGTCACAAACGCCGCCGCCTCGGCGGTGGTGATGTGCTCCAGCACCACCTTGAGGCCGGGGTGGCGCTGCAGCAGGGGGGCGAGGTGCCGCTCGATGAACACCGCCTCGCGATCAAAGATGTCCACGGCCGGATCGGTCACCTCCCCGTGGATCAGCAGGGGCATGCCGATCTGTTCCATGCGCTCCAGCACCCGTGGGATATGGGCCAGGTCGCGCACGCCGGCATCGGAGTTGGTGGTGGCGCCGGCGGGGTAAAGCTTGGCGGCGGTGAACACGCCCTCCCCGTGGCCCCGCTCCAGCTCATCGGGGTCGATCGATTCGGTGAGGTAGGCCGTCATCAGCGGCGTGAAACCGGCGGCCACCGCCTCGCCGGCCCGCTCCCGCAGGGCGGTGAGGATCCGCTGGCGGTAGGCGGCCCCCATGGCGGCGGTGGTGATCGGCGGCCGCAGGTTGGGCATCACGATTGCCCGCGCAAAGGGGCGCGCCGTGTGGGCCACCACCGCCTGCAGCAGCTCGCCATCCCGCAGGTGCACATGCCAGTCGTCTGGCCGCCGCAGCGTGAGGGTGGAACCCGGCTCGAGGGGGCTGGCCATCCGGGCGTAAGGGGTTGCACTGAAACCTAGGCGCCGAGGCGATGTTGCTGGCAAACTGCGCCGAACCCTGGACTTCACCAATGGCCTGGCGGCGCCGGCTGGCGGCAGCTCTTCCCCTGTTCACGCTCCTCGGCCTGGTGGGCTGCGCCGGCGATGACGGCGGCATCCAGAGCCAGAAGCTCGCCGCCATCAACGGCCGCGGCAAGGTGATCTGCGGGGTGGACGGCAAGCTGCCGGGCTTCAGCTTCGTGAACCCCGACGGCAGCTACAGCGGCCTTGATGTGGACATCTGCAAGGCCACGGCGGCCGCCGTGCTCGGCGACCCCGCCAAGGTGGATTTCCGCGACCTCAACTCCACCGAGCGCTTCGCGGCCCTGGCCAGCGGCGAGATCGATCTGCTCTCCCGCAACACCACCGCCACCGTGAGCCGTGATGCCCCCGGCGGCAATGCCCTCAGCTTCGCCCCCACGGTGTTTTTCGATGGCCAGGGGATCATGACCCCCAAGGCCAGCGGCATCACCACCCTCAAAGACCTGGCGGGCAAACCGATCTGCGTGGAGAGCGGCACCACCACCGAGCTCAACCTCGCCGACCGCATGCGCGAGATCAAGGCCCCCTACACCCCCCTGCGGTTCCAAACCGGCGACCAGACCTACGCCGCCTACCTGCAGGGCCGCTGCGTGGCCGTGACCAGCGACCGCTCCCAGCTGGCGGGCAAGCGCACCAGCTTCCCCGACCCCGCCGCCCACACGCTGCTGCCGGAGGTGTTGAGCAAGGAACCGCTAAGCCCCGCCACGGTGAACGCCGACCCGGCCTGGGCCGATGCGGTGCGCTGGATCATCTTTGGGCTGATGCAGGCGGAGGAGCTCGGCATCACCCAGGCCAACGTCGACGCCAAGGTGGCCGAGGCCAAGGCCAACGCCAACCTCGCCGACCTGCGCCGTTTCCTCGGGGTGGAGGGCGACTTCGGCAAGCAGCTGGGCCTGCCCGCCAACTTCGTGGTGCTGGCGCTCAAGGCGGTGGGCAACTACGGCGAGATCTTTGAGCGCAACGTGGGCGCCGGCTCGATGCTCAAGCTGGAGCGTGGCCTCAACCGCCAGTGGAGCCAGGGCGGCCTGATCTACTCGCCGCCCTTCCGTTGATGACGGTGGCGGGCACCCCCTCTGCGGTGACGCCCTGGTGGCGCGATCGCCGCTGGATCCCCTGGATCGTGCAAGGGGCCGTGGCCCTGGCGGTGCTGGTGGTGGTGGCGTTTCTGCTGGGCAACCTGGTGCGCAACCTCACCGCCGCCGGGTTGCTGCTGAGTTGGCGCTGGCTGGGCAACCCCGCCGGTTTCGATATCTCCGAAACCCTGCTGCCCTACGACGCCAGCCTTCCCTATTGGCGTGCCCTGTTGGCGGGCCTGGCCAACACCCTGCGGGTGGTGGCGGCGGGCCTGGTGGGGGCCACCGTGCTGGGCACCCTGGTGGGCACCGCCTCGTTCAGCAGCAACGGCCTGCTGCGGCGCCTGGCGCGGGTGTACGTGGAGGTGATCCGCAACATCCCGCTGCTGCTGCAGCTGGTGTTTTGGTATTTCGTGGTGTTTCTGGCGCTGCCCAACGGCCGTGATGCCCTGCAGCTGCCCGGCCTGGTGCTGGCGCGCTCGGGGCTCTACCTGGGCTGGTTCACCGATCCGCTGCACCTCACCTGGGCGGGCCCCCACCTGGAGGGGGGGCAGTGGCATGCGCCGCTGCGGCTCACGGTGGAGTTCGGCGCCCTGCTCACCGGGTTGGTGGTGTACACCGGCGCCTTCATCGCCGAGGTGGTGCGCGGCGGGGTGGCCTCCGTGCCCCAGGGGCAGTGGGAGGCGGCCCGCTCCCTGGGCTTGATGCCGCTGCAAACCCTGCGCCGCATCGTGTTGCCCCAGGCCCTGCGGGTGATCGTGCCCGGCCTCAACAGCCAATACATCTCCCTGGCCAAGAACTCCTCCCTGGCGGTGGCCTGCGGCTACAGCGACCTCTATTCCGTGGCCGAAACCACCCTCAACCAGAGCGGCCGGGCGGTGGAGGTGATGTTGATCCTGTTGGGGGCCTACCTGGTGTTGGATCTGCTGATCTCGGCGCTGATGAACGGCCTCAACGGGCTGGTGCAGCTGAGGGAACGCTGATGGAGCGCACCGGCCTGCCCGCCTTCGCCCAGCGGCTGCGGCGCGAGCTGTTCGCCAGCCGCACCGACGCCCTGATCACCCTGGTGCTGCTGGGGGCGCTGTTGGCCCTGGGCGGTGGGTTGTTGCGCTGGGCCCTGTTCCAGGCGCAGTGGGCCGTGGTGCAGGTGAACAGCACCCTGTTTGCCGTGGGCCGCTACCCGATCGATCAGCAGTGGCGCCTGTGGCTGCTCACCGCCCTGCTGGCGGCGGCCACCGGCCTCACCTGGGGGCTGCTCCGGGGCCGCAGCTGGCCCCGCAACGACCAGATCGCCGCGGTGTTGCTGGTGGGCTTGGCGGGGGCCACTCCCCTGTTTCTGCAGCTGAGCCTGGCGATCCAGGCCCGCTGGTGGCTGATCACGGCGCTGCTGCTGGCGCTGCGCTGGGGCTTCGGCCGGTGGGGCGATCGCCTGCCGGCGGCCTGGCGCCGCCTGCTGCCGTTGCTGTGGCCCCTGCTCTACCTGCTGGGCATGGTGCTGATCAGCGGTGGCCTGGGGCTGATGCCCGTGCGCCCCAGCGATTGGGGCGGCCTGCTGCTCACCCTGGTGCAATCGAGCTTCGCGATCCTGCTCTGCTTCCCCCTGGGGGTGGCCCTGGCCCTGGGGCGCCGCAGTGAGCTGCCGCTGCTGCGCTGGGGCTCGGTGCTCTACATCGAGTTCATCCGCGGGG
>CAWUND010000020.1:0-12808 GCA_963923815.1 uncultured bacterium | reverse complement strand
GCGCGTGCTGGAGATCACCAGCCGGGCCGAAGCGTCATCCACCAGAGCGTCATCCACCGATGTGTCATCCCCCGTCGCCAGCTCCGCTGCCGCGGACAGCGGCCTGGCGGCCTGGTTGGCCTGAGGCCCGTGTGCGGATGTGCCCACATGCGGCCCAAAAGCGTTGCCCGCCAGCGGCAAGCGCAAAACACTGAACGGATCGTGGTGTAGGGGACTGAGCGGTGGTTCGAGTGCTGGTGCCGCGCGAGTGTTGCCCCGGTGAAACCCGGGTGGCGGCCACTCCGGAAACGGTGCGCCGGTTGATCGCCAAGGGTTGCCGCCTCAGTGTGGAGCGGGGGGCCGGCCAATCCAGCGGCTATGGCGACGACGCCTACGGCGACGCGGGGGCCGAGCTGGTGGAGGCCAAGGGGGCCGGAGCCGACCACTGGAGCCGCGCCGATGTGGTGCTGGCGGTGCAGGCTGCGGCGCTGCTGCGCGGCCGCCCCGAGGTGGCCAGCCTCCCGAGCGGTGCGGTGCTGCTGGGGCTGCTCGAGCCCCACGGCAACGACGACCTCAAGGCCCAGCTGCAGGACCGCCAGCTCACGGCCCTGGCCCTGGAGCTGCTGCCGCGCATCAGCCGCGCCCAGGCCATGGATGTGCTCTCCTCCCAGGCCAACGTGGCTGGCTACAAGGCGGTGCTGCTGGCGGCGGCAGCCCTCGATCGCTACGTGCCGATGCTGATGACCGCCGCCGGCACCATCCAACCCGCCCGGGCCTTGATCCTGGGGGCCGGCGTGGCGGGGCTGCAGGCCCTGGCCACCGCCCGGCGCCTGGGGGCCGTGGTGTACGTGAGCGATGTGCGCGCCGCCGCCAAGGAGCAGGTGGAATCCCTGGGGGGGCGGTTCATCGACCCGCCCGAACTGGAGCAGAAACCCGGCGAAACCGGCGGCTATGCCCAGCAGGCCAGCGAGGCCTTCCTGGCGGAGCAGCGGCGCCAGCTCACCGAACAGCTGGCCCTGGCCGACATGGTGATCTGCACGGCCCAGGTGCCCGGCCGCCAGGCGCCCCGGTTGATCGATGACGCCATGCTTCAGCACATGCGCCCCGGCAGCGTGGTGGTGGACCTGGCGGTGGCCCAGGGGGGCAACTGTGAGGGCACCGAGCCCGGCACCACCGTGTGGCGCCATGGGGTGCAGTTGATCGGCGGCGATGCCTTGCCCTGCACCGTGGCCAACCACGCCAGCGCCCTCTACGCCCGCAACCTGGCGGCCCTGTTGGAGCACCTGTTGGAGGCGCCGGCCGATGCCGCGGCGGGCCCCGCCCTGCGGCTGGATCTGGAGGATCCGATCGTGGCCGGTTGCCTGTTCAGCCACCACGCCAGCCCGGCCCCCGTGCCGGTGGGAGGTGCGGCATGAGCAGCCTGGATCAGGCCCTCTGGGTGCTGCTGCTGGGCAGCCTGCTCGGGCTCGAATTGATCGGCAAGGTGCCCCCCACCCTGCACACCCCGCTGATGAGCGGCGCCAATGCCATCAGCGGCATCACCGTGCTGGCCTCGATCACGCTGATCGCCGAAGCCGATGGCAGCCCACCGCTGCTGCTGCTGGGGGCGGTGTCCCTGGGGTTTGCCCTGTTCAACGTGATTGGCGGCTTCCTGGTGACCGACCGGATGCTGGCCATGTTCAGCCGCAAGAAATCCGGAGCTGGCTCATGAGCGCCCTCGACGTGTTTGGTTACGGCATCGACCTGTTGGCGGTGCTGCTGTTGGCCCTGGGCCTCAAGGGGCTCTCCAAGGTGCGCTCGGCCCGCTCGGCCAATGGCCTGGCGGCCTTGGCCATGGCCCTGGCGGTGGCGGGCCTGTTGATCCAGCTGCAGCCCAGCCCCACCGCCTGGCTCTGGATCGCCGTGGGCACCGCCGGCGGCGGCCTGTTGGGGCTGCTCACCGCCCAGCGGGTGCCGATGACCGCCATGCCCGAAACCGTGGCCCTGTTCAACGGCTGCGGCGGCATGGCCTCGCTGCTGGTGGCCCTGGCGGTGGCCCTGTTTGATCCGGGTGAATCCGGCCTGGTGGAGCGCATCTCGATCGTGACCTCCGTGTTCGTGGGGGCGATCACCTTCAGCGGTTCGATCGTGGCCATGGGCAAGCTCCAGGGCTGGATCGGCACCCCGGGCTGGACCCAAAGTTCCGTGCGCCATGCGTTGAACATCACCCTGGCGCTGGCCGCCCTGGTGGGCGGGGTGTTCCTGGCGGCGTCGCCCGTGTCCATTGCCGGAGCCCTGTGGCTGCTGGTGGCGGCCTCCACGCTGCTGGGCATCGGCGTGACCCTCTCCATTGGCGGGGCCGACATGCCGGTGGTGATCTCCCTGCTCAACTCCTATTCCGGCGTGGCCGCTGCCGCCGCTGGCTTTGTGGTGGGCAGCCAGCTGTTGATCGTGGCCGGGGCCATGGTGGGGGCCGCGGGCCTGATCCTCACCCAGGTGATGTGCACCGCCATGAACCGCTCGCTGCTCAGCGTGCTGTTTGGCGGCGCCCTCGGGGCTGGCGCCAGCGGCGGCCATGTGGGCGGTGGCGGCGATGAGGCCGGCTACAGCCGCATCGTGAGCTGCAGCGCCGAGGAGTGCGCCATGGCCCTGGAAACGGCGGAGCGCGTGGTGTTCGTGCCCGGCTACGGCCTGGCGGTGGCCCAGGCCCAGCACGCCCTGCGCGAGCTGGCCAAGCTGCTGGAAGCCAATGGCTCTGAGGTGAGCTACGCCATCCACCCGGTGGCGGGTCGCATGCCCGGCCACATGAATGTGCTGCTGGCGGAGGCCGATGTGCCCTACGAGCAGCTGATCGAGATGGACACCATCAACCCCGAATTCCCCCGCACCGATGTGGTGATCGTGCTGGGCGCCAATGACGTGGTGAACCCCGACGCCAAGACCGACCCCAGCAGCCCCCTCTACGGCATGCCCGTGCTGGAGGTGGATCAGGCCCGGCAGGTGTTTGTGGTGAAGCGCAGCCTCGGGGCCGGTTATGCCGGCATCGCCAATGCGCTGTTCGAACTGCCCCAGACCGCCATGGTGTTCGGCGATGCCAAGGCGGTGCTGCAACAGCTCTGCACGGAACTGCGCAGCCAGGGGGTGGGCACCAAGGTGGCCGTGGCGGCTTGAGCGCCGTCACGCTCCCGCTCCCCCAGCAGCTGGGGCTTGATCCGTTTCGCCCCCGCTTCCCCTGGCTGAACGGCGACCTGCAGACCCTGCGCGACACGCTGCGGCCGGTGCGGCTCGATCCGGATGTCGGCGAGCCGTTGACGATCCCCGTGGGGGGCGGCGATCAGCTGCTGGCCCTCTTCGACCCGCCGCTGCCCGCCGGCCGCGATCCCTGCGCCCTGGTGCTGCTGTTGCACGGCCTGGGGGGCGGCAGCGAACGGGAGGGGCTGCGGCGCATGGGGCAGACCCTGCAAAGGGCTGGTTGTGCGGTGCTCCGCCTCAACCTGCGGGGCGCCGGCGCCGGCCGGCCCCTGGCCCGCGGCACCTACGCCGCCCGTTGCAACAGCGATCTGTGGCCGGTGTTGGCGCGGGCTCGGCAGCTGGCAAACCAGCTGGCCCCCGGCGGAAGGCCGCTGCTGGGGGTTGGTCTTTCCCTGGGGGGCACCCAGCTGCTCAACGCGGTGTTGGCCCGCCCCGAGGCAGCGCTGCTCGATGGCCTGGTGTGCGTGAGTTCCCCCCTGGATCTGCAGGCCTGCTCCCGCCAGATCGACCGGCCCCGCAACCGCCTGTACCAGCGCTGGCTGCTGCGCCGGCTGCTGCAGCAAACCCTCGCCGACCCGTTCGGGGTGTCGCCGGCGGAGCGCCAGCAGCTCCGGGGCCAGGGGCCGCAGGGGCCCCTGCGCACCCTGCGGGGCTTCGATGCCGCCATCACCGCCCCCCGCTGGGGCTACACCTCCGTGGACGACTACTACGCCCAGGCCAGCCCCCTCGGGCCGCTGCTGGAGGGTGCCGCGGCGAGCTTGCCCCCCACCCTGTTGGTGCATGCGGCGGATGATCCTTGGGTGCCGGTGGCCTCGATTCGTCGCCTGGCCGCAGCGGAGCCCTCCGGGATCAGCCTGGTGATCTCCCCCCAGGGGGGGCACAACGGCTTCCACGGCCGCGGCGATCGGGCGGCGGGCCAGGGCTGCTGGGGCGACCGGCTCACGGCCCGTTGGCTCAGCCGGTTGCTGGGGCAGGGGCCAACGGCAGCCGCCGGATGATCCAGTCGCTGATCGGCCGGCCGCCGATCACGTGCTCCCGCAGGATCCGCTCGATCCGCTCCGCCGTGACACTTCCGTAGACGGTGCCCTGCGGCCAGATCAGCAGCACCGGCCCCTCGGCGCAGATGCGCAGGCAGTCGGCCTTGGTGCGCAGCACGATCCCCTCCGGGCGTGTGGGCTCCTCCAATCCCCACTCCCGCACCAGCTGCTTGAGCCGCTCCCAGCTGGCTTGCCCCACGGCGGGGTCGGGGCAGCACAGGGCCTTGGCGGGGGTGGCGCAGAGCAGCAGGTGGTGGCTGATCATGCCGGCAGGGCCGCCGGCGCTTTGGCCCGCAGCTGGGCTGCGGTTTGATTCACCGCCTCACGCGACCAGGCATCCACCGCCAGCACGTCGTCGAGGCTGGGGTTGGCCATCAGGTCGTTGCGGTGGCGATCACACACCGCCTCGATCAGCCGGGGGATGTCGAGGAAGTGGATCTGCTCCTCCAGGAACAGCGCCACCGCCTGTTCGTTGGCCGCGTTCATCACCGCCGGCATCGTGCCGCCGGCGCGGCCGGCCGCGTAGGCCAGCTGCATGCAGGGGTACTTGGCGGGGTCGGGCTGGCGGAAGCTGAGTTGCCCCACCTCGGTGAGGTCGAGGCGCCGCCAGGGGGTCTCCAGCCGCTCGGGCCAGCTGAGGCAATAGAGGATCGGCAGCTTCATGTCGGGCCAGCCCAGCTGCGCCAGCACCGAGGAATCCGCCAGCTCCACCATCGAGTGGATGATCGATTGCGGGTGGATCACGATCTCGATGTGGTCGTAATCCAGGCCAAATAGGTAGTGGGCTTCGATCACCTCCAGCCCCTTGTTCATCAAGGAGGCGGAATCCACCGTGATCTTGCGCCCCATGCTCCAGTTGGGGTGGCTGGTGGCGTCGGCCACGGTGGCCTTGTGCAGGTCGGCGGCGGCCCAATCGCGGAAGGCGCCACCGCTGGCGGTGAGCTGGATGCGGCGCAGGCCCGGGGTGGGCACGCCGGTGGAGAGGCGAGCGGTGTCGGCCCAGGGGGTGCCCTGCAGGCACTGGAAGATGGCGGAGTGCTCCGAATCCGCGGGCAGCAGCCGCGACCCGGTTTTGGCCAGCTCCGGCAGCACCACCGGGCCGGCGGCGATCAGGGTTTCCTTGTTGGCCAGGGCCAGGTCTTTGCCGGCGCGGATCGCGGCCAGGGTGGGCAGCAGGCCGGCGCAGCCCACGATGCCCGTCACCACCAGGTCGGCGCTGGGCCAGGCGGCGGCGGCGCAGAGGCCATCGCTCCCCCCCAGCAGCTCCGGCATCCGCGCTGGACGGGCGGCGGGCTCCAGGGCCTGCAGGCGCGTGCGCAGCTCCGCCACCCGCTCAGCGTTGGCCAGGGCCACCACTTCCGGTGCGTGGCGCTGGATCTGGCTGATCAGCAGGTCGAGGTTGTTGCCGGCGGTGAGGGCCACCACCCGGAAGCGATCGGGGAAGTCCTCCACGATCTCCAGGGTCTGGGTGCCGATCGAGCCGGTGGAGCCGAGCACGGAGAGGGCTTTCACGGTGGCTTCGGCGACTGCGGCGGCCAGTCTCCCACCGCTGGGTGGCGGCCCCGCTTAACTGGCGGCAGTGCTGCAAACGGATCCCCCATGGCGCAACTGCCCCCTTGGCTGCAGCGCTGGAACTTCATCGAACGGGCCAAGCTGGAACGGCAGCTCTGGGATGCCTTCGAGCGCGGCGAGCCGATCGAGCAGCTGGTGGATCAGTGTGAGCCCGGCTTCCAGAAGGAGGTGTGGACCACCACCGCCGCCCGGATCCGCAAGATCGAACAGCTGATGCAGAACCGCCAGGGGCCTCCGGCTAGCTGAGGCCGCCCCGCTCAATCAGCCGCGCAGCCACTCGGTGAGGCCACCGGGTTTGTCGATCAGCTCAACGCCCTGCGCCTTGAGGGCGGCGCGGATGGCATCGGCGCCGGCGAAATCCTTGGCGGCCTTGGCGGCGGCGCGGGCGGCGATCTGGGCTTCGATGTCGGCATCGCTGGGCCCACTGCCTGGGGTGGTGGCAGCTTCAGCGCTGCCTTCGTGCTGCAGCCCCAGCACCCCCGCCAGCTCCTGCAGCAGGGCCGCCTGGGCGCTGAGCTCTGGCGCCGCCGCTTCAGCGGCGGCGGCCGCGTCGCCGCGTTCGATCCGGTTGGCCAGGGCCCGCAGTGGTTTGGCCAGCTCAAACAGCACCGCCAGGGCGGCGGAGCTGTTGAGGTCGTCGTCCATGGCGGCGGCGAAGCGCTGGCGGGCGGCGGCCAAGGCGGGCGGCGGCTCGGCCGGGGCGGGCGTGCTCAGGCTGGCCGCGAGCCCCAGGGCGGCATTGAGGCCTTTCCAGCCCGTGGCGGCGGCGTCGAGGGCCTCGGCGGTGAAGTCGAGTGGTTTGCGGTAGTGGGCCTGCAGGGTGAACAGCCGCAGGGTCATCGGTGACACCCCCGAATCCAGCAGCGCCCGGATGGTGGTGAAGTTGCCGAGGGATTTCGACATCTTCTGGCCGCCCACGTTGACCATGCCGTTGTGCAGCCAGTAGCGCGCCAGCTCCTTGCCGCTGGCCGCCTCCGATTGGGCGATCTCGTTTTCGTGGTGGGGAAACACCAGGTCGGCGCCGCCCAGGTGGATGTCGATGGTGTCGCCGAGCTCCTCACGCACCATCGCCGAGCACTCGATGTGCCAGCCAGGCCGGCCGGCCCCCCAGGGGGAGGGGAAGCTGGGTTCCCCCGGTTTGGCGCCCTTCCAGAGGGCGAAGTCAAAGGGGTGCTGTTTGCGGGCTTCCTCCTCGCTGGCCACACGGCCTGAGGCGTTGTCCTGCTGCTGCTCCAGATCGCGGCCACTCAACTTGCCGTAGCCGGCGTGCTTCATCACGGCGAAATACACATCGCCATCGGTGGAGTAGGCGGCCCCTTTGGCCTCCAGTTCGGCGATCAGGTTGCGGATGGCATCGAGGCTCTGGGTGGCCCGCGGCATGCGATCGGCGGGGAGGATGTTGAGCCGCGCCATGTCGGCCACGAAGGCGTCGATGTTGCGCTCGCTCACCGCCTGCATCGAGCTCCCTTCCTCAGCGGCGCGGCCCAGGATCTTGTCGTCGATGTCGGTGTAGTTCTGCACGAACGTCACCGCGTAGCCGCTCCAGATCAGATAGCGGCGCAGCACGTCCCAGGCGATGTAGCTGCGGGCATGGCCCAGGTGGCACAGGTCGTAGACCGTGACCCCGCAGCAATAGATGCTCACCTGTCCGGGCACGAGCGGCCGGAACTCCTCAACGCGCCGGCTGAGGGTGTTGGTGAGCTTGAGGGTCATTGGGCCGGCGGTTACTTCGCGTCCATCCAGTTGGCGCCAACGCCGGTCTCCACCACCAGGGGTACAGCCAGCGTCACCGCGCGCTCCATGGTTTCACGCGTGAGGGCCAGCACCGCCTCTAGGGCCTCCGGAGCGGCCTCGAGCACCAGTTCATCGTGCACCTGCAGCAGCAGCCGTGCCGGCAGGCCGCTCTCGCCGAGGCGCTGATGCAGTTGCACCATGGCGAGCTTGATGATGTCGGCGCTGGAGCCCTGGATTGGCGCATTGGCGGCGGCCCGCAGCTGCTGGGCCTCCATGCCGCCGCGGCGGGCCACCTCCAGATCGATCTCCAGGGGGTCCTTGCCCAGCAGGCGGCCGAGCCCCGAGGGGTCGAAGGCGAAGGGCCGCCGGCGCCCCAGGATCGTTTCCACGTAGCCGCGGCTGAGGGCCAGCCGCTCCTGCAGCTCCAGGAAGGCAAACACCTTGGGGTAGCGCTGTTTGTATTTGGTGAGGAAGTCCTTGGCCTGCGCTTGGCTGACGCCGGTCTCCCGCGCGAAACGCTGGGCACCCATCCCGTAGATCACGCCGAAGTTGATGGTTTTGCCCAGGCGGCGCTCCTCGGCGCTCACGCCGTCGCCTTCGGCCTTGTCGAACAGCAGCCGGGCGGTGAGGGCGTGCACGTCGTCGCCGCTGCGGTAGGCCTCCACCAGCACGTCTTCCCCGGAGAGGTGGGCCAAGATGCGCAACTCGATCTGGGAGTAGTCGGCGCTGATCAGCTGCCAGCCCTGCTCCGGCAGGAAGGCCTTGCGGATCCGCCGCGAGAACTCCGTGCGCACGGGGATGTTCTGCAGGTTGGGGTTGCTGCTGGAGAGCCGCCCCGTGGCGGTCACCGCTTGGTTGAAGTCGGTGTGCACCCGGCCGGTTTCCGCCTCCATCAGCGCCGGCAGCGCATCCACATAGGTGCTCTTGAGCTTGCTGAGGGTGCGGTGCTCCAGCACCAGGGGCACCACCGGGTGGGCGTCCTCCAATTTTTCGAGCACGGCCGCATCGGTGCTCCAGCCCGTTTTGGTTTTGCGGGATTTCTTGCGGTCGAGCCCGAGGGTGTCGAACAGCAGCTCCCCCAGCTGTTTGGGGGAGGCGAGGTTGAAGTCAACGCCGGCGGCTTCCTTGGCCTCGCGCTCCAGCCGCTCCAGCGTGGCCGCGAGCTCGGTGCTCAGCTCCGCCAGGTAGGCGGTGTCAATGCGGATGCCGGTGGCTTCCATCTGGGCCAGCACCGGCTCAAGGGGCAGCTCCACCTGATCCAGCAGCGCCGGCAGCTGCGGCCCCAGGTCCACCAGTTGCTGGCGCAGCAGGGGCGTCAGCCGCCGGGTTACGTGCACGTCCATGCCGCAGTACTGGGCGGCGGCGTCGATCGGCACGGAGGAGAAGTCGGCCCCCTTGGGCACCAGCTCGCCGTAGCTGCTGGGGCTGAAGCCGAGGTTGCGCTCCGCCAGCACCTCCAGCCCGTGCTTGGCGTTGGCATCGCGCAGGTAATCCGCCAGCAGCGTGTCCATCACCACGCCCGCCAGGGGCAGGCCATGGCGCATCAGGATCAGCCGGTCGTACTTGGCGTTCTGCAGGGTTTTGGGGTGCTGCGGGCTGGCCAGCCAGGGGGCCAGGGCGGTGAGCACCTGGTCCAGCGGCAGCTGCGGTGGAGCGGCGGGCGGCTCGCTGAGCAGATCGGCGGCCATGGGGGGCTGGTGGCCGATGGGGATGTAGGCCAGATCCGACGGGCCCTCCCCCCAGGCCAGCCCGATGCCCACCAGTTCGGCCAGGAACGGATTGAGGTGGGTGGTTTCGGTGTCGAGGGCCACCGGTGCCGCCGCATCGGTGGCGGCCATCAGGCGGCTGATCAGCGCCTCGAGCGCCGCCGCGCTGCCGATCAGCTCAGGCTGCAGCGTCGGTTGGGCCTGGGGTTCCCCAGGCGACGGGAGCGTGGCCTCTGGCGATGGTGCTGGCGCCGACGCGGGCTTGGGCGGGGGCTCGGGCAGCTCCGCCGGCGGTTCGCTGGAGAACACCTGGGCGAACTGGTTCACCTGGCGCCGCAGGCTGAACAGCTCCAGCTCCTCGAGCCGCTCCGCCAGGGCCTCCGCCTTGACGGCACCCAGTCGCAGCCGCGGCTCCTGGGGCAGGGGGATGTCCACCAGGATTTCCGCCAGCATCCGCGAGCGGTAGGCGTTCTCCTTGTCGCTGCTCAGCTTCTCCAGCAGGGCCCCCTTGAGGGCCCCCTTGGGATCCTTGGCCTTGGGGCCCGCCGCCAGCAGTTGCTCCAGGGCTCCGTAGACACCGTCGAGGGTCTGGTGCGCCTGCAGCAGGGTGATGGCGGTTTTGGGGCCCACCCCCTTCACCCCGGGGATGTTGTCGGAGGTGTCGCCGGTGAGGGCCTTGAGGTCGACCACCTCTTCGGGGGTGACCCCGAGCTTGGCGATCACCCCCTCACGGCGCATCTCCACCGGGCCGCTGCTCTTGGCGTAGGGCCCGCCCCCCATGTAGAGCACGGCGATGTCCCGCTGGTCGTCCACCAGCTGGAACAGGTCGCGGTCGCCGGAGAGGATCCGCACCCGCCAGCCTTCGTTTGCCGCACGGTTGGCCAGGGTGCCGAGCACGTCATCGGCCTCATACCCCGGTGCCATGCACAGGGGGATGTCGAGGGCGGATTCGAGGATCTGCTGCAGGTTGGCGAGGTCGGAGAAGAAGTGCTCCGGGGCTTCGTCACGGTGGGCCTTGTAGGCCTCGTCGGCCTCGTGCCGGAAGGTGGGCTCGGCGGTATCGAAGGCAATCACCACGCCTTGGGGACTCAGGCCTTTGCAGTTGTCGAGCAGGGCCTTGAGGAAGCCGTAGGTCACGGAGGTGGGCACCCCCTCCTTGGTGCTCAGCCCCCCTTCACCGCCTTTGCTGAAGGCGTAGAAACTGCGAAAGGCCAGGGAGTGGCCATCCACCAGCAGCAGCAGGGGTTGTTCGTTGGCTGCACCCGCCACCGCTGCTCTCGCACAATGGGCGCCAGCCTGACAGAAGGTGCCGGAAGCTGCGATGACCGCGCTGCTGGATCGCCAAGCCGCCTTCAGCCCCTGCGGTCATCACCGCTGGTGGCTGGAGCGCCGCTGGGATGGCCAGCGTCCGCGGCTGCTGTTCATCGGCCTCAATCCCTCCCGGGCGGATGGGCAGCGGGATGACCCCACCCTGCGGCGGCTGGTGGGTTTCGCCCAGGCGTGGGGCTACGGGGCTTTGGAGGTGATCAACCTGTTCAGCCGCATCAGCGCCAGCCCCGCCGTGCTGCGCCGGAGCCACGAGCCGCTGGGGGCCGACAACGACGCCTGGATGCGCGCCCGTGTGGCCAGCCTGCGGCCGGGCGATGCCGTTTGGTTGGGGTGGGGCAATGGTGGCCGCTGGCGCGATCGCCACCGGGCGGTGCTGGCGATGCTTGAGGCGGCCCTGCCCGCCGACACGCCGTTGCTGGCCCTTGCGCTCACCGCCGCCGGCCAGCCCCGCCATCCCCTCTATGCCCCGGCGGCTGCGCAACCCCTGCGCCTGCTGCATCCTGGGGATGTGCTCCGGTTCGCCGCGCCCCCCTGATGGCCCGTACCCCCAGCCGCTACGCCATCCATCTGTTGCTCAGGGGCGGCCATGCCCCAGTGGTGCAGTTCCCCGATCTGGAGGCCTTCCAGCAGTGGTACGGCAGCGTGCTCAACGCCGGTCCAGCCGATGCCTTCATCAACGTGCCGATGCACGACCTGCCCGGTGAGTACCTGGTGGTGCGTCCCAGCGCCGTGCAGGGGATCCGGGTGGAGCCGGTGTACGGCGCCGTGGGCGCCGACGACTTCTGAAGGCGCCGCTCACCACGGAGCTGCTCTGGGGGCTCGCCAGCTTTTCGGGGGCCATCGCCCAGCTGCTGGCGCGCCTGAGCGGTTTGCCCGCCGTGGTGCTGCTGCTGGCGGTGGGGTTGGTGATTGGGCGCGCTGGCCTGGATCTGGTGCGGCCGGAAAGCCTGGGCCGGGGGCTGGAGCCCGTGGTGGCCCTGCTGGTGAGCTTGGTGCTGTTCGATGGCGGCCTGCAGTTGCGCCTGGCGGGCCGGGAGTTGCAGCGGGCCGTGGTGCAGCTGGTGGTGGTGCGCGCCTTGCTGGGGCTCCTGGGCGGTGCCCTGTTGGCCCACACCCTGGCGGGTTTGGATTGGCCCCTGGCCTGGGTGTTTGGGGCCATCGCCCTGGCCACCGGCCCCACGGTGATCACGCCGATGCTGCAGCAGATGCGGCTGCAGCCAGGGCTGGCGCGGTTGCTGGAGGCGGAGGGCCTAATCCTGGAGCCCGCCGCCGCCGTGTTGGCGCTGCTGTTGTTGCAGGTGGCGCTCGGGGATCTGCACCGCTGGCAGGACGTGGCGGCCCTGTTGCTGCTGCGCTTGGGGGGTGGTGCCCTGGTGGGCGCCTGCGCCGGAGCCCTGCTGGTGTGGCTGCTGGGACGCCTGCCGGCGGCCGCCGATGCGCTGCAGCTGCAGCTCACCTTGGGGGTGTTGTTTCTGTTGGTGGCGGGCACGGAAGTGCTGCTGCCGGAGGGGGGGCTGCCGGCGGCGGTGACGGCCGGGGTGGTGGTGGGGCTGCGCCTCGATGAGCAGGCCACCCAGCTGGATGAGTGGATCGCCCAGCTGGCCCAGCTGGCGATCACGGTGCTGTTCCCCCTGCTGGCGGCGGATCTTTCCTGGGGGGAGTTAAGCCCGCTGGGCTGGGGCGGGGTGCTGTGCGTGCTGGCGCTGATGCCGATCCGCTGGTTGGTGGTGCAGTTGAGCGGCCTGGGCCTCACCTCCCTGGGCTGGCGCGAGAAGTTGCTGGTGGGCTGGATCGCGCCGCGCGGCATCGTGACGGCGGCGGTGGCCAGCCTGTTCGCCCTGGAGCTCGATCAGGCCGGTGTGCCCGGCGGTGGAGCGCTCAAGGGCCTGGTGTTCCTCACGATCCTGCTCAGCGTGAGCCTGCAGGGCTTCACGGCTCCGCCCCTGGCGCAATGGTTGGGGCTGGTGGCCGATGCCGACGCGGCGCCGCCGGCTTCAGAGGCAGCGCTGGATGCGGGCGGCGGCCTCGCCGCTGGGCTGGAGCAGCAGCCAGGTGGTGAGCAGGTCGGGACCCTGCAGGCTGCCGAGTAGGGCGGCCCGCAGGCTCTTCATCAGCACGCCTTTCTTGACGCCAGCGGCCGCCACGGCCTCACCCAGCAGGGCCTGGGCCGCCTCGGCACTGAGGGCCCCCTGGGGAAGCCGCTCCAGCAGGGCCGTCAGG
>CAWUND010000019.1:0-13285 GCA_963923815.1 uncultured bacterium | reverse complement strand
CGGGCATGGCCAGGGGCCAGCCCAGGTCGACGGCGCGGAACACGGCGTAGGGGGAGGCGACAGCCATGGCTCGGTTGCAGTACGACTGTACTAGCCGTGTTTGGCGAGACTGTCAATACAGGTGTACTGCTGCGCTCACGCAGTCGGGTCCAGTCGCTTGCGCAGGAAGTTCTTAAGCGCGTCGCTCAGCGCAAGCCCCCGCCGCTCGCAGTAGGCCGCCACATCCAGGCCGGCGATCAGCGTGTCGGCCCCGGTGCTCTCCAGGCGCTCAGGCAACTCGGGCGAGGGATTGGGCGTCTCGTCCGTGGGGCTCATCGCGGCGCTGGGGATGCCGAAAGGGGCCACCATTTCAGCTCCGATTGGGCCCACGTGCTGGCTTGGTCAGCTGCCCCACACGATTCGCGCCGCCAGGCGCGGGTGTGTGAAGGGGGATTCATGAAGCCCCATTGCCGAAGATCAAGAGGGGTGTCGAGCTGAACCGCTCCCCTTGCCAGCCATGGGCGCCGGGCTGATCGTGAGTGCACGGCATTCGGAGGCACCAGCGATGGATGACACCCCCCCGGAGCACGGATCAGGAGTGCGCTGACGATCCGGCCCCTGCTCCAACACTCTCGACGGATCTCTGATGTTCTTGGCTGACGGTTGTCCCCACGGACCCGTGGCCGTCCACCGCACCGTTCACGACTGACCGCTCGCAACTGAGCAACCGGTCAGCCCCAGGTGCCCCGGACCCCTGGAACGTCCCACTGGTCACTCGGCCCCAGGTGCCAGCGCCGGCAGCTCCGCCGCACAACCCAACACCGCGATCGCATCCCGCGATCCAACCCACCACAACAGAGCGCCCTGCGCAGCCCGGCCACCACGAACGGCCGCGCGCTCCGCCGGGCCGACGGATGCCCGGGGCCTGCGCTCCGGGCACTGTTTATGGAGGGGTGCCAGAGCCCAGCCTGATCCGGCCTTCAGCGCTCCCCGAGCTGATCGCGGATCGCCTGGTTGGTGCTGGCCTTCTCGCTGAACCAGGCCCGCAGCAGCTCCTTGCTCAGCTCCCGCAGTTGCTGGGGATCCTGGGTGGCATCGATCTCGCGGCGCATCCGCTCCACTTCAAACGTTTGGCTGAAGCTCAGTTCGATGGCGGCCATCGGGGTGGGGCGATGGAACGGCGCCAAGGTATCGAGCCCAGCGCCGGGCACCGTCGCCATTGCTACCCGCACCCCATGACTGTTTGTTAAACCCCTGCCCCCATCAGGGGTTCTGGCCGCGCTTCAACGGCTGATTCCTGCTAGGACGCGCACACATGGCGCCGCCGCGATGCGACTGAGCTGGTCACAACACCTCGCCGCAGCCCGCACGATCGAGCTCGCCGGTGACGACCAGTGCGGTGTGGCCCTGGCCCTGATGGGCATCGCCTGCCTGCTGCTGCTGCAAGACCTCAGCGACACCGCCGAGCGCCCCGACCCCGCCTGAGCCGTGGCGGCCCGCGGCTGATCCCGAAGCCAAGCCGCAGATTTCAGCAATCGCCCCCAGCGCTGATGCACGGTGAAGGTGGGATTGTTTGCCCCCGGGCGCCATGGCGATCATCATCCAGAGCCGCTGGGATGAAGCGCCGGAGTGGCGCGATGAGGTGTGGCGCCGCACCCAGTTCGAGGCCTACACCGCCGCGCGGCTGAAATCACGGGTCACGGGCCGCACCTACCGGCTGGTCGACCAGAACGGCGAGGTGATCGAGGTGGTGCGCTACCAGGGGGTGCGCCGGCTGCGGCCCTAAGGCTCCAGCTCGTGGCTGCGGCGCAGGTGGCCCCCCTGCCAGCTCCACACCCAGGGGCGCACCGCACGGGCCGCCTGCAGATCGGGCCGTTGGCGCAGGCTCACGGGAATGAATTCGGTGGCGTAGTCAAAGTCGGCATCGCGCACCGATTGGTTGAGCACCAGGCTGCCCCCTTCCCCCGATTCGGAGCGGTGGAAGGTGCCGATGGGGATCTGCAGGGCCCCCATGGCCCGCTCCAGCAGCACCACGTGGTGGGGCTGGTTCCAGGCCGGGTTGAGCAGGATGAAGCGGCGGTGCCCGTGCAGCACCAGGTTGTGATCCACCTGATGGTGGTGGACGTAGTACTGCTCAAACTCGCCGTCATCGGGCGGGGAGGTGGCGGCCCCGTGGTGCACCACCACATCCGTGCCGTTGCTGCCCGGCACGCTGGCGTCGAAGAAGGTCACCTGCGGGGTTTCCCGAAACAGGTGAATGGGGGTGAAGTGCAGCCGCATCGTTCGGCCCCGGCTGCCCTCGCTTTAGCGCCCTTGGTAGCGAGGCGCACGTTTTTACAAAATCTTCGACCACAAAGCGTGTGCAACGCCCGCAGGTGGCCTGCCCCGCTCCATACCGTGCGGTCAGTGTTCCTTCCCTGACCGGTGACCGAACCGAAGCGCACCGTTCAGCCCGCCAGCCTCAAGTGGCAGGAAGACGGGGAGCTCTCACCCCAGGACGTGTTCAACCTGGTGTGCCGCCTGCGGGAGGTGGAATCTGGCGACAACAGCAATGAGCTCTGGCGCTTGAGCCACAAGTACCCCAGCCCCAAGCCCCCGGCGCAGCAGCCGGACGCTGAGCCGAACCCCTAGTCGCGGCTCACCTCCACCCCCGCGGGGGCGCACAGCACCGTGCCCTCGCCAATCCGCTCGATCCGGCCCTCCAGGGCCTCCACGGCGCCGGCCACGAAATCCACCAGGCGCTGGGCCTGCTCGGGCTCCATGCCATCCAGCTGCAGCACCACGCACTGGCGCTCCTGCAGGGCCTGGGCCGCCGCCATGGCGTCCTCAAACCGGCCGCAGCGGATCACATGCACCTGCGGCAGCCACACGCCGAAGGGCGAGTCCATCAAGTCGAGCCACCGGGGATGCCTGGATTCTGGCGCAGGCACGTTCTGCATCCATTGCCACAGGTTGGCGCATCTGGCCATCAATGGCGCTGATCAGTTGCATCGAAGCCGCTGATCTTTGCCCCATTGTTCACCATGAAGCCCTCACAAAGGGCGCGCCCTGGTAGTACTTGCTACCGGCACCTTGCACGGGTTCGTTACCTTTCAGGCACCTCACGGGAAGGGCGATGTCTGCACCGATTGAACTGAGCGTTGGCCAGCAATTTGAGATCGAGCGCTTCAACCGTGCCATCGACGCCACCGCCGATCCCGACCAGCTGCGCAACCTGGCGAAGCAACTGCTGCAGGCCTGGCACACCCAGAAGGCCGCCACCAACTGGGTGATCAGCCAACAGGGGGGCCGGCTCTAACATCTCGGCAGCGGCCCGGGCCCACCCTGAGAGCAAGCCTCAGAGCAAGCCTGTGCCTGGCATCGCTTGCGCTGCTGCTGGTGGCCTGCACGTCCAAGCGTGCGCCCCACAGCGGCAAACCGCTCGTGCTCACCAGCTTCACGGTGCTGGCCGATCTGGCCCGCAACGTGGCCGGAGATCGGCTCGAGATCCGCTCGATCACGCGCCAGGGCGCTGAGATCCACGGCTATGAGCCCACCCCCAGCGATCTCCAGGGGGCCCAGGGGGCTGATCTGATCCTGCTGAATGGCCTCGGGCTGGAACGCTGGGCCCAGCGCTACCTGGCGGCGGCGGGGCCGGTGCCCTCGGTGGTGCTCAGCCAGGGGATGCAACCGCTGTTGATCGCCGACGACCGCGCCGCGGGCAAGCCCAATCCCCACGCCTGGATGTCGCCCAAGCGCGCCCAGGCCTACGTGGATCAGTTGGTGCTCGCCTTCTCCCGCCTCGATCCCGCCGGAGCCCCCGTGTACCGCCGCAACGGCCTGGCCTACCAGCGCCAGCTGCAGGCCCTCGACCGCGACCTGCGCAGCGCCCTGGCCAAGATTCCCCCCGGCCGCCGCCTGTTGGTGACCTGCGAGGGGGCCTTCTCCTATCTGGCCCACGACTACGGCCTCAAGGAGGCTTACCTGTGGCCCGTGAACGCCGAGAGCCAGGTGACCCCCCGCCGCATGGCCGCCCTGATCCAGGAGGTGCGCAGCCGCCGGGTGCCGGCGGTGTTCTGTGAAAGCACCGTGAGCGACAAGGCCCAGCGCGAAGTGGCCCGGGCCGCCGGCGCCCGTTTCGGCGGTACCTTCTACGTGGATTCCCTTTCCGGCAGCTCCGGCCCCGCCCCCACCGTGTTGAAGCTGCAGCGCCACAACAGCGCCCTGATCGTGGCTGGCCTGTCGGCCCCGGCCCGCTGATGCGCATCCAGGCCGACCAGATTTGTGTGGATTACAACGGCAGCGTGGCGCTCTACGACGCCTCGCTGCAGTTGCCGGCTGGCTGCATCTGCGGGCTGGTGGGCATGAACGGTGCGGGCAAATCCACCCTGTTCAAGGCGCTCACCGGCTTCGTGCGCCCCTCCCGCGGCCACATCCGCATCAATGGCCTCAGCGTGGCCGATGCCCAGCGCCAGCAGGCGGTGGCCTACGTGCCCCAGAACGAAAGCATCGACTGCAGCTTCCCGATCTCCGTGTGGGATGTGGTGATGATGGGCCGCTACGGCGCCATGAATCTGCTGCGCATCCCGCGCCCCTCGGATCGCCACGCCGTGCGCGATGCCCTGGAGCGGGTGGATCTGCTCGATCTGCGTCAGCGGCCGATCGGCTCCCTCTCCGGCGGCCAGCGCAAGCGCGCGTTTCTGGCCCGTGCCATCGCCCAGCGGGCCTCGGTGTTGCTGCTCGACGAACCCTTCAACGGCGTGGATGTGCGCACCGAGCGGCTGATGGCGGAACTGTTTCTGCAGTTCCGGCGCGAGGGGCGCACGATCCTGATCTCCACCCACGACCTCAGCCATGTGCGCAACTTCTGCGACCTGGTGGTGTTGATCAACAAAACCGTGCTGGCCTACGGCGACACCCGTGAGGTGTTCACCCCCGACAACCTGGCCCGCACCTTCGGGGGCCTGCCGCCGGATCTGCTCACCGGCGCCGCCGGCCCCGCCGACCCCCTGCAGGAGCCCACGCCATGAACCTGCTGCTGGAGCCCCTCACCCAGGCCTTCATGGTGCGCGCCCTGGTGGTGAGTGCCCTCGTGGGCGGCGTGTGTGGTCTGCTCTCCTGCTACATGACCCTCAAGGGCTGGGCGTTGATGGGGGATGCCGTGTCCCACGCGGTGATGCCCGGCGTGGTGCTGGCCTATGCCCTGGGTCTGCCCTTCTCCTTGGGCGCGTTTGTGTTTGGCGTGGGCTCCGTGGCGGCCATCGGCTTCGTGAAGCAGAAGTCGCGCATCAAGGAAGACACGGTGATCGGCCTGGTGTTCACCGGCTTCTTCGCCCTTGGCTTGGTGCTGGTGTCGAAGGTGCGCAGCAACATCGACCTCACCCACATTCTGTTTGGCAATGTGCTCGGCATCTCCGACCAGGACATCCAGCAAACCCTGCTGATCTCAGCGCTGGTGGTGGCGGTGCTGCTGCTGTTGCGCCGCGATCTGCTGCTGTTCTGCTTCGACCCCACCCACGCCCGCTCGATCGGCATCAACACCGGCCTGTTGCACTACCTACTGCTGTCGGTGCTGTCGCTGGCGGCGGTGGCCGGCCTGCAGACCGTGGGCGTGATCCTGGTGGTGGCGATGTTGGTGACCCCAGGGGCCACGGCCTATCTGCTCACCGACCGCTTCGACACCATGACCGCCCTGGCCATCGCCAGCAGCGTGGTCTCCAGCGTTGTGGGGGTGTACATCAGCTACTGGACCGACAGCTCCACCGCCGGCTGCATCGTGCTGGTGCAAACGGCCCTGTTTCTGCTCGCCTTCTTGCTGGCCCCCCGTTACGGCATCCTGAGGGGCCACCGCCAGTCGAGCCCCTAGGCGTGCCCCTGGAACAGTTCTGGCCCTGGTGGCCGCTGCTGCCCCTCTATCCCTATGGCCGCCGCCGCACCCTGGTGCGGGAGCTGATCCCCGAGCAGCTGTGGAGCTTCGAGCAGCTGCAGGGGGTGTTCTACGTGGCGGTGCCGATCCGCATGACCGTGGCGCGGGTGCGGGGCGGCCTGCTGCTCTATGCCCCCGTGGCCCCCACCGCTGAGGTGCGCCGCGCCCTGCTGGATCTTGAGCAGCGCTACGGCCCCGTGCGCAGCATCGTGCTGCCCACCGCCTCCGGCCTCGAGCACAAGCTGCCGGTGCCCGCCATGGCACGGGCCTTCCCCGCCGCCGAGGTGTGGGTCACCCCCGGCCAGTGGAGCTTTCCGATCAACCTGCCCGCCAGCTGGCTGGGCTTCCCCCGCGGCCGCACCCGCGTGCTCGGTGAGCAGGGCTTCCCCCACCCCGAGGAGCTGCAGTGGCTCAGCCTCGGGCCGCTGGATTTGGGGCTGGGGCGCTTCCAAGAGTTCAGCTGCCTGCAGCGCAGCACCGGCGCCCTGCTGATCACCGATGCCCTGGTGGCCATCAACCCCCAGCCGCCGGAGCTGTTCAACCTCGACCCCACGCCGCTGCTGTTCCACGCCCGCGACCGCGGCGACCAGCCCCTGCAAGACAGCCCCGCGCTGCGGCTGAAAGGCTGGCAGCGGCTGGCCCTGTTTGCCTCCTACCTGCGGCCGGAGGCCCTGCAGGTGCCGCCCCCCGGGCAGCTGCTGGGCCAGGCCTTCCGCCCCGGTTGCCGCAACCCCCGCAGCTATTTCGGGATCTACCCCTTCCAATGGACCCGCAGCTCCGCCGAGGTGTTCGCCGCCCTGCAAGCCCAGGCGGTTGGCGGGCTGCAGGTGGCGCCGGTGCTGGAGCGCCTGGTGTTCCCCCGGGCGCGGGCGCTGCTGGTGGCCTGGCTGCGGCAGCTGCAGCGCCTGCCGGAGCTGCGCTGGCTGGTGCCCGCCCACTACGACGCGCCGGTGCCCTGCTCCCCGGAGCAGTTGCAGCAGCTGGCCGATGCGCTGGAGCAGCGCCCCTGGGCACCAGACCAGGGCGACTGGAGCTATCTGGCGGGCATCGATGCGCTGCTGCTGCGCAGCGGTGTGGTGCCGGAGCGGCCCCTGGGCTGAGCGGGCCTTAGAGCTTGAGTTCGCCGGGGTCCACCTCGGCGTCGCCGTCGGCGAACAGGTTGGCCTCGAGCTCCATGCGCTGCTCCATCTGGCGCAGGAAGTAGCCGGTCATCATCGCGGAGGCCATCAGGCCGGCCAGGTGATCACGGCTGGCGGTGATTTTCACGTCGAAGTGCTCGCCGGGGAGCATGCCCAGCAGCCCCTGCACGTTGTGGCGAATGATGTCTTGAATGTCGCCGCTGGCGGAGCGGGCCACCCGTTGCAGCACGTCGGGCGACTGGTCCTGCAGGTACTGAATCAGCGAATTGCTGCTGATCGCCTCGCTGTCGCTCGTCAGGAACTCCGGGTTGAACATCCCGATGTGCGCTGCGGAACGGTTGCACCCTACCCCAGCTGTTCGGGCCGATCGAGCCCGCCGGGGGCGGAGAACCGAATCGGGCCAAGGCGGTTGAGCGGCCAGTAGCGCAGCACCGCCGTGCCGATCACCTCCTGCTCCGGCAGGGGCCCCCACAGGTGCGAATCAAAGCTGGCGTTGCGGTTGTCGCCCAGCACCATCAGGTGCCCCTCGGGCACCGTGACCGGCCCAAAGCGGTAGTCGATCGGCTCCGCCAGCCAGGGTTCGGCCACCGGGCTGCCGTTGCGCCACAGCTGGCCGCCCTGCACCTCCATGCGATCGCCGGGCTCCCCCACCACCCGTTTGATCAGGGCGGCCTTGGGGTCGTAGCCCGCCTCCACCAGGGCCGGCGGCGCGTGGAACACCACGATGCTGCCCAGGGGCAGGGGGCGGCCCAGCCGCGGGCGCAGCTTTTCCACCAGGATCCGGTCCTGCAGTTGCAGGGTGGGCAGCATCGAGCCCGAGGGGATCCAGCGGGGCTCCAGCACCGCCCAGCGCAGCAGCAGCGCCAGCGCCAGCCACAGCAGCAATGAGCGCCAGGGCTTCAGGCGTTCCCCCATGGCGGCAGACGAGTCAGCATGATCGCCACATCCTGATCAACCGCTCCGCCGGGTGACCCCTCCCCCCGCCCACCCCTGCTCCGCGGCGGACAATCTGCGGGCGTCGTTGCGGTTGCTGCAGGCGCTCCAGGCCTGCGGCCTGCGGCGCCTGGTGCTCTGCCCCGGCAGCCGCTCCGGCCCCCTGGCGGTGGCGGCCGGCCTGTTGGAGCGCAGCGGCCTGGATCTGATCACCGGCGTGGATGAGCGCTCCGCCGCCTTCCTGGCCCTGGGGCTGGGCCGCGCCGATGGCCACGCCGCGGCGGTGGTCACCACCTCCGGCACCGCCGTGGCCAACCTGCTGCCCGCCGCCGTGGAGGCCGACCACGGCGCCATCCCGCTGCTGCTGCTCAGCGCCGACCGCCCCCAGCGGCTCAAGGGCATCGGCGCCAACCAAACCGTGAACCAGGAGCGCTTCCTCGAGCCCAGCGCCCGCCTGGCCCTCGCCGCCGACCCCCGCGGCCTGGCGGCCATGGCGCCCGCTGCGATCGATGCCCTGGCCGCCCGCGCCTGGGCCGCCGCCCATGGCACCCCCGCCGGGCCTGTGCACCTCAACCTGCCCCTGGAGGAGCCGCTGCACGGCAGCCTGGCCGAGCTCGAGCAGCTCGCCGCTGAGCCCCTGCAGCCCCTGCCGCAGCCGCCCCTGGCTCCAGCCGCAGCCCTGGCGCCCGAGCCCAGCCCGCTCAACCCCGCCGCCCCCGGCGCTGTGGTGGTGGGCACTTGGCGCGGGCCCCTGGCGGAGTTGCCCGCCTTCGCCGCTGCGCTGCTGCGCTGGCAGCGGGCCACCGGCTGGCCCGTGCTGGCCGATGGCCTCTCCGGCCTGCGGGGCTGGCCCGGCCTGCGGTTGATCTACGCCTACGACCTGCTGCTCGAAGCGGGGCATGGCCTGGCGCCGGCGCCGCAGCTGCTGCGGCTCGGCCCCATGCCCGCCAGCCGCCGCCTGCAGCAGTGGATCGCCGCCGGCATGGCCCCCCAGCTGTTGATCAGCGAGGCCGACCCCCGCAACCTCGACGCCACCGGCACCGCCAGCCAGCGCTGCGGCCTGGGCCTGGCGGCCTGGCTGGAGGCCCAGCCCCCCCTGCAGGCCACACCGGCGCCGGAGGCCCTGGCCTGGGCCGAGCCCTGGCACCGCGCCGACGCCGAGGCCCAACGCCAGCTCGATTCCGCCCTCGCCTGTTCCGCCTCGGAGCCGGCCCTGGCCCGACACCTCAGCCGCCTGTTGCCGCCGGGCCTGCCAGTGATGCTCGCCAGCAGCAGCCCCGTGCGCGACTGGGAGAGCTTTGCCGCCGCCGATGCCCCCCAGCGCCCCCTGATCGGGTTCCGCGGGGCCAGCGGCATCGATGGCACCCTCTCGCTGGCGGCGGGGCTGGCCCTGGGCTGCGGCGCCCTGGTGCTGGTGAGCGGCGATCTGGCCCTGCTGCACGACGCCAACGGCTGGCTGTGGCTGCAGCAGCTGGCGCAGCGCGGCGTGCGGCTCACCGTGGTGCTGATCGACAACGGCGGTGGCGGCATCTTTGAGCAGTTGCCGATCCGCGCCGACGGGCCCCTCGATTTCGAGCGCCTGTTTGCCATGCCCCAGGCCGTGGATCAGCTGGCCCTGGCCCAGGCCCATGGGGTGCCCGGCCGCCGTTGCACCGGCCCCGAGGGCCTGGAGGAGGCCCTGGCCTGGGCCCTGCCCCAGCCCCTGGCCCTGCTGGAGCTGCGCACCCACCGCCAGGCCGACGCGCGGCTGCGGCAGGAGCTGCGCCGCAGAATGGCGGCCTTGCACGGCGCCCCCCATGGCGACTGACACCGCGGCGCCCACCTGGCAGCCCCAGGGCCCCTACCGCGACATCCTGTTCGACCTCAGCGATGCGGGCATCGCCCGCATCACCATCAACCGGCCCGAGAAGCGCAACGCCTTCCGGCCCCAAACGGTGAACGAGCTGTTTGATGCCTTCTCGCGGGTGCGCGACAACCCCCGCATCGGCGTGGTGCTGTTCACCGGCGCCGGCCCCGCCGCCGATGGCGGCTACGCCTTCTGCGCCGGCGGCGACCAGAGCGTGCGCGGCGATGGCGGCTACGTGGGCGACGACGGCTTGCCCCGCCTCAACGTGCTCGACCTGCAGCGCCTGATCCGCAGCCTGCCCAAGGTGGTGATCGCCCTGGTGGCCGGCTACGCCATCGGTGGTGGCCAGGTGCTGCACCTGCTCTGCGACCTCAGCCTCGCCGCCGACAATGCCGTGTTTGGCCAGACCGGCCCACGGGTGGGCAGCTTCGATGGCGGCTTCGGCGCCGGCTATCTGGCCCGGCTGGTGGGCCAGCGCAAGGCCCGCGAGATCTGGTTTCTGTGCCGCCAGTATTCCGCCAGCGAAGCCCTGGAGATGGGGCTGGTGAATGCGGTGGTGCCCCTGGCGGAGCTGGAGGCCGAGGGGGTGCGCTGGGCCCGGGAGGTGCTCACCCACAGCCCCACCGCCATCCGCTGCCTCAAGGCGGCCTTCAACGCTGAAACCGACGGCCTCGCCGGCATCCAGGAGCTGGCGGGCCAGGCCACCCACCTCTTCTACCGAACCGAGGAGGGCCAGGAGGGCCGCAACGCCTTCCTGGAGAAGCGCCCCCCCGATTTTTCGGGCTCCCCCTGGCTGCCCTGAGGGACCTCCGGAGGAGGGCTTGTTGAAGCCCAACGGAAGAGCTGTGCCGGTTTGAGACCTGGTTGCTACCGATTGGACAGCTGCCGCTGTCGCCGTGGTGTTCCGTGGTTCTCCGATTGCCCTGCTCGCCCTGGCGCTGCTGGTGCCGGCTGGCCCCGCCCTGGCCCGCAAGCCCGATCCGATCCCGCCCCCGGCGCCGGAGGTGAGCGATGCGGTGGCCCTCAGCCGCATCCCCTCTGAGCTGATGGCCACCGAAGGGATGCAGCTGGTGCTCGATCGCCGCCTGCGCCAGCTGATGGTGCTGCGCGATGGCCGCCTGCTGCGCCGCTACCCGGCGGCGGTGGGCACTGAGGGCTGGGAGACCCCCGCCGGCCGCCACCAGGTGTTGGAGAAGGTGGCCAACCCCCATTGGGAGCACCCCGGTGACGGCCACTCCGTGCCCCCGGGCCGCACCAACCCCTTGGGCTCACGCTGGATCGGCTTCTACCGCAGCTGCGAGCCCCGCACCAACGCCTGGGATGGGGAGCGCTACCTCACGGTGGATGGCTGCACCGTGGCCGGCTTCCACGGCACGCCGCACCGCTGGACCGTGGGCCGCGCCGTGTCCCACGGCTGCGTGCGCCTCTATGAGGAGAGCGTGCAGGAGGTGTTTGATCTGGTGGAGGTGGGCACGCCGGTGACTGTTCTGCCCTAACCGAGCCGCCCGAAGAACGCCCGTAGAGTTGCGCCCAACTTTTTGCCGGACTCCCATGCGGGTGCTGTTTGCTGCAGCCGAGTGCGCCCCCATGGTGAAGGTGGGCGGCATGGGTGATGTGGTGGGCTCGCTGCCCCCGGCCCTCAAGGCCCTCGGCCACGACGTGCGGCTGATCATGCCCGGCTATGGCCGCCTCTGGAGCCAGCTGCAGATCCCGGGCGACCCGGTGTGGCGGGGCCACACCATGGGCACCGACTTCGCGGTGTTTGAAACCAAGCACCCCAGCAACGGCCTGCCCCTGTATCTGGTGGGCCATCCGGTGTTCGACCCGGAGCGCATCTACGGCGGTGAAGACGAGGACTGGCGCTTCACCTTCTTCGCCAGCGCCGCGGCGGAATTCGCCTGGAACCACTGGAAGCCCGAGATCCTGCACTGCCACGACTGGCACACGGGCATGATCCCGGTGTGGATGCACCAAGACCCGGACATCAGCACGGTGTTCACCATCCACAACCTCAAATACCAGGGCCCCTGGCGCTGGAAGCTCGACCGCATGACCTGGTGCCCCTGGTACATGCAGGGCGACCACACCATGGCGGCGGCGCTGCTCTACGCCGACCGGGTCAACGCCGTGTCGCCCACCTACGCCCAGGAGATCCGCACCTCCGAATACGGCGAACAGCTGGAGGGGTTGCTCAATTACATCAGCGGCAAGCTGCGCGGCATCCTCAACGGCATCGACCAGGCCGACTGGAACCCCGCCACCGACTCCACCCTGCCCGCCAACTACAGCGTGAAGGACATGGCCGGCAAGGCCGAGTGCAAGCGCGTGCTGCAGGAGCGCATGGGCCTGGCGGTGAACCCCAACACCTACCTGATGGGTCTGGTGAGCCGTCTGGTCGACCAGAAGGGCGTTGACCTGCTGCTGCAGGTGGCCGACCGGGTGCTCGCCTACTCCGATTCGCAGTTTGTGGTGCTGGGCACCGGCGATCGCCACCTGGAGTCGGGCCTCTGGCAGATGGCCGCCCGCCACCCGGGCCGCTTCGCCGTGTTCCTCACCTACGACGACGCCCTCTCGCGCCTGATCTACGCCGGCAGCGACGCCTTCCTGATGCCCAGCCGCTTTGAGCCCTGTGGCATCAGCCAGTTGCTGGCCATGCGCTACGGCAGCGTGCCGGTGGTGCGCCGCGTCGGCGGCCTGGTGGACACCGTGCCCCCCCACGACCCCAACCAGCACAGCGGCACGGGCTTCTGCTTCGACCGCTACGACCCGCTCGACTTCTACACCTCGATCGTGCGCTCCTGGGAGGCGTACCGCCATGGCGACAGCTGGCGCGAGCTGCAGCGCCGCGCCATGCAGGCCGACTACAGCTGGGACCGCTCCGCCCTCGAGTACGACCGCATGTACAAGGAGGTGCGCGGCGTGAAGGAGCCCTCCCCCGACGCCGCTGCCGTGGAGCAGTTCTCCCGCGGCCAGTCGGCGGACCCCAATTTCCAGGGCTATGAGGGCCAGGAGACGGGCGGCGGCTTCCGCAATCCGCTTTCCTTGTTGCGGCGCCGCAACAGCAACTGATCCGCTCAGCCCCCCGTTCCTCCGACCCGCCTGGCCCAGGCCGGTCCAACCTGCCGGCCCCCTACCGCAACCCCTGGGGGCTGCTGGCGCAAGACCTGCGCGCCGTTGCGGCCGACACGGGCCTGCGGCTGCGGGAGTCGCTGCGGCGCAACGGCGAGGGCACGCTCTGGCGGCCCCGCTGGTGGCCCCGCGACCTGGCGCCCCTGTTCTGGCCCCTGCTGATCAGCCTGGCCCTGGCGGCCCTGATCGGCCTGGGGGCGGGGCTGTCGCGCCTGCGGCCCGCTCCCCCGGCCCCGCCCGCTGAGCTGTCGCCTGCACCCCAGCCGGAGCCACCGGCCCCGGCGCCGCCAGTTGCTGATTTTGCGCCAGAGCCAGAGCCAGAGCCAGTCTCTGAGGCCCTCTTGGAGCCCGCGC
>CAWUND010000018.1:0-14466 GCA_963923815.1 uncultured bacterium | reverse complement strand
GGAAGGCCGCGTGGAAAACGACCTGGTGATTGGCTACGGCACCCCCTTGAGCCTGCGGGTGTGCGGCGGGCAGCTGTGCCCCCTGCCCCTGCAGTTGCCCTTCCACTCCGGCGATGCGGTGGTGGTGCACCGCGACTTCCTGGGCCACCCGGCCCTCGAAACCCTGCTGCAGCATCTGCGCACCAACCTGCAGCAGTTGGCGCAGGAGCACCCCGAGATCACACTGATGCCAGACGCGGCTGCGTGATGCCCGCCCCCCTGGTGATCCTGCTGGCGCTGGTGGCGGTGGTGGCGGGCCTCAACCCCAACCGCAGCCAGTTCAGCTGGTTTCTGCAGCTGCGCCGCCCCGCCTGGCTCACCTTTGAGCGCTGGATCCCGCTGATCTGGATCACCATCTACGCCTGCTTCTATGCCTCGGCCCTGCTGGCCTGGAACGCCAGCTGGAGCCTGCCGCTGCTGGCGGGCTACCTGCTGCTGCTGGTGTTGGTGCAGAGCTACACCTGGCTGATCTGCCGCACGCGGCGGCTGGCCAACGGCACCGCGGTGGGCTTTGCCGGCTGGGCCTGGGGCGTGGCCCTGGCCGTGATCGTGCTGGGCAGCTCAGGCAACGCCGCCCTGCTGCTGCTGCCCTATCTGCTCTGGAGCCCGGTGGGCACGCTGGTCACCTGGCAGATGCAACGGCTCAACCGCTGAGCCCCGCGGCCGCGCCGGCGGAAGCGGCCCACAATGCGGGAATCACGCCCGCCGCAGCGATGCGCCAGCCGATCCCCTCCCTCCGCCTGCTTGCCGCTGGCCTCGTGGGCCTCAGCGCCACGGCCATCCCGCTGGCAGCGCCGCGCGCCACCGCCGCCACAGACGCCCTCTGGGCGCTGCAGGGCAGCCTGCAGGGCTGCGTGGAATCCAGCCAGCCCCAGCCCTGCCGCCAGGCGGAGGCCCGGGTGAAGGGCCTCACCCGCAACCCCGCCTACGCCAGGGCCTCCCACCTGTGCAAGGAGGAGATCGGCGAGCTGAGCCAGATCGTGGGGCTGCTGCCCCTGCAGGATGCGGTGCCCACGGAGGTGATGGCGCAGGTGGCCGATGTGCAGCAGGCCTGCCTGCCCTACGGCTTCTGAGCCATGAACCCCCAGCAGCTGGAGAGCCTGCAGGTGCTGCTGGTGGCCGCCGTGCCGGTGGCGGTGCTGTGGTGGGCGTGGATCCGCCTGCTGCGCCCCTAGGCGCGAAACACCCCCACGATCGCCATCACCAACAGCGCCAGGCTGCTCAGGAAGCTGATGCCGAAGCCCGGGCCGCGCTTGCCTGGGGCCATGCGGTAGCCCACGCCATAGGCCACCCGGCCACCCACCCAGATGAACCCCAGCAGGCAAGCCCAGGCTGGGGAGCCCAGCAGCACCGCCAACCAGAAGGTGGGCAGGAAGAACACCAACTGCTCCAGGGTGTTTTGCTGCACCCGCAGGGCGCACTCAAACGGCTCCGGCCCGGTGGTGGAGGGCGGCATCACTTTGTGCTTCACGCGGGCTTGGCCCACCGCCATGGCGGTGCCCTGGTAGGTGATCAAGGCCGCCAGGGTCACCACGGCGGGCAGGGCGGGGAGGGTCATCGTGGTGCTCAACCTGACGGCGACTTGAAGCGGGGCCCAACATAGGGGTGCTGAGCCACCCACCCATGACCCTCGGACGTTTCATTGCGCTGTTTCTGGTTGGCCTGGTGGTGGCGATCAGCTTCAAGCTCACCTGGCTGTTGTGGGTGCTGGCGGCGGCCCTGCTGCTGGTGGTGCTCAAACTCACCGTTCTTCGTTGATTCCCTCCTGCCATGACCCAACACCCCGGCCCCCCGCTCACCCCGCGCGAGATGGTGCGGGCCCACGCCTACCCGGTGCTCGCCGCCGTGGGCACCACGGCGCTGGTGGTGATCGCCATCTGCATGATCCCGATCGCCCGCCACGCCCAGCACATGAATCAGTGCGTGGCCAAGGAGCTCCCCACTTGGTGCATTGATGTGCGCTGATGGCTACGGTTCGGGCACTGCGGGATGGCTGCATTGATGCCGGTACCTCTTGGAGCCCTGTTGGCCCTCACCGCCACAGCCGCCACAGCTGCCACCACCACAACGGCCGTTTCAGCCGGTAGCTGCCTGCGGCTCAACCACACGGCCCAGGCCCTCACCGAGTTCAACAACCTCGGCCCCCAGGTGTCCGCGGCCGATGCCCGGACCAGCTTCGCGGTGCTGCAGGCCAGTGAGCAGCGGCTCCAGGGCGATGCGGCCTTCGCCAAGCTGCCCGCCATGGCGGCGGTGCAGCGCACCTGGCAGGCCCTCGACAGCGCCTACCGCCAGCAGCCCAGCGGCGCCGGCGTGGTGGCCCTGCAGCAACAGCTGCACGAGCGCAAACACGCCTACCGCATCGCCCTCAACGGCCTGATCGTTTCCATCACGTGCCAGCCATGACCCGCTTCCGCCGCCATCTGCTGGCACCGCTTGGTTGCTCGATGCTGCTGAGCGGCCTGGCCGCCTGGGCGCCCGCCCCCGCCCAGGCCTACTGGCATGGCTACCGCTGCTGGGGGGGCTGCTGGGCGCGCCCCGTGGTGATCGATCCCACCGTGGTGGCCCCGGTGGTGGTGGCCCCGCCCGTGCAGGTGGCGCCCGTGCAAGTCACCCCCGAGGTGGTGGCCCCCACCAACGCCCAGCTCTGCAGCCGCGGCGGCAACGTGGCCCTGCGCACCGGCCCCAACCAAAACTTCGCCGTGGTGGCCAGCCTCAGCCCGGGGGTGCCCCTGGTGGTGCAGCGCAACCAGGTGAATGGGCTCGGCCAAGACTGGAGCCTGGTGAACGCCGGGGGCTACGAGGGCTTCATCCCCAGCGGCCACGTCTGCTACGGCAACTAGGGCCCTAGCTGCGGGCGCGGATCCAATCCACCAGCAACTGCTGTTGATCCACGCCCTCCAGGTTGGTTTCGGGGATCGCCGCCACCCGGCGCACCCCCGGGCTGCGGGATTGCACGATCTTCTTGGCGTGCTCCTCATCCATGGCCCGCACCGGCTCGATGCTGCAGCCCACGGCATCGCAGAAGAACACGGCGTAGGCGGTCATGGCCGGAGCGCATCTGGTTTCGGTCTAGCCATGGCCAGCGGAGGAGCGCCACTAGCCCAGGGGGCGGCCCTTCCAGGTCCAGCCGCGGCCGCTGAGGGTGCGCCACACGGAGGTGGGGCCGATGCCCGCCACCACCAGGCCGCCGGCCCCCATCAGCCACCAATGGGTGAGCGGCACCTGGAACTGCCAGCGGGTCCACAGCCGCAGCAGCAGCTGCAGGGCGATGCCCAACAGCGCCAGCGCCAGGCCCCCCAGCCACAGCAGCCGCGCGGCGGGCAGCAGCACGGCGGCGATGGCCGCCGCGGGCGCCAGCAGCCAGGGCCCGCTGAACATCAACGCCACCACCGCCGACGCCCCCAGCGCCTTGGCCACGCTGCCGTCGAGCCCCAGGAGCCAATTCTTGGTCCACCCCTCCCACAGGGAGGCGAAATCGGCATACATGCGCAGCTCCAACGCATCCAGCCCGAGCCGGTAGCGCAGCCCATAGCCGGCGCCCTTGATGCGGCGGGCCAGGGCCAAATCCTCCACCACCTCCGCCGCCAGGGCGCGGTGGCCGCCGATGGCCCCGTAGGCGTCGCGCCGAAACAACATGAATGGGCCCGCCGCAAAGGCCACCGCACTGGCGGGGTCGTTGGCGGCCTCGATCGGAAAGCCCAGCCCCAGCAGGCTGGCCATGATCGGCTGCACCATCCACTCCGCCAGGCAACCGCAACTGAGCCGCGGCGCCAGGCTGAACAGGTCGGCCCCCTCGGCGATGGCCTGCGCTAGGGCGCGCCGCAGCGTGGCCGGCTGCAGCCGCACGTCGGCGTCCACAAACAGCACCCAATCGCTCTGCACCTGCTGCATCGCCCGGGTGCAGGCCCAGTTTTTGCCCACCCAGCGCTCCCCGGCCGGCCGCGGGCCCGCCGCCAGCGGTTCAAACCGCTGGCCCGCCTCCCCGCAGGCGTCCGCCGCCGCCTGGGCCAGGGCGGCGGTGGCATCGGTGGAGCCGTCGTCTACCACCAGCACACGCCAATCGCTGCAGGGGGGCTCGCTGCGCAACAGGCTGGTGAGGCAGGGGCCGATGTTGTGGGCTTCGTTGTAGGCGGGCACCACCACCGTGAGGCTGGTGGGGGGCAGGGGCTCCCCGGCTCCGGGGGCCGGCGCCAGCCGCGGCGCCTGGGCGAAGGTGCGCGCCAGGGCCGTGATCAAGATCGTGAGCCCCAGGGCCGCACTGGCCGCCAGACCGGTGGCGCCCCAGGCCCAGAGGGAGGTGGCATCGGCCAGGGTGCGGCTCCGCAACGGCGCCCCCAGCATCCCTGACGCCTAGACAAGGACGCGACACTGGGGCCTGCAGCAGCCGGTGCCGGTGAACCCCCTCGAAGACGCCCTGCCGGAGCAAGAGCTCGCCGAGGCGCCCGCCGCACCGGCCCTGGAGCTGAAGCTGGCGCCAGAGACCCCCGCCCCCCTGCAGGCCCCCAGCAGCGACAGCGCAGCCCCGGAGGGCGGTGGGTTCCAACCCGGCGGCATCCGCGAGCTGCTCAAACAACTCGGGGGGCTCCAATCCCAATCGATGGAGCAACTGCTGCCCGCCCTGCAGATCCTGGGGCTGGCGGTGGTGGCCGGCGTGGGCCTCAAGCTCACCGGCGCCATGTTGGGGGCCATCAACGAGCTGCCCCTGCTGGGGCAACTGCTGCAGCTGGTGGGCCTGGTGACGGCCATTCAGTTTTTGGCCCGCAATGCCCTGCAGCAGCAAAAGCGGGCCGCCCTGCTGGCCCGCATTGAGCAGATCAAAACCAACCTGCTGGGCTGAAGGGCAGGGCGCATAGGCTCCTGGCCACGTGCAATGGCGGCCTTGAACGAGCAACCCTTCCAGTACGAACCCCTGGAGCGCTTCGGCGAAGGGCTCACCACCCGCCGCCCCTGGAACACCGAAGCCCTGCGCGGCGTGGAGCAGCTCAACGGCCGCGTGGCCATGCTCGGCTTCGCCGCCGCCCTGGTGGGGGAACTGATCAGTGGCCACGGCCCCGCCGGCCAGGTGCTAGCGGTGGTGCGTTGGTATCTGAGCTGAGGTCGCCCCGATGAACCGTTTCCTCGCACCGCTGGCCGGGCTCGCCGGTGTCACGCTCCTGGGCCTGGGCCTGACCACGCCAGCCCGGGCGATCGACCTCGACCAGGCCTGCGCCCGCTTCGCCAGCAAGCTCAACGCCGCCGTGCAATCCGGCGACAGCGCCAAGGCCCAGAAGGTGTACCAGGTGGGCAGCCAACGCATCGCCAGCCGCTTCAACGGCGCCACCTGCCCCAACGTGCAGGCCCCGGCGGCGGCCCCCTCCAACTAAGCCACGGCGTTGATGCGCAGCCTCAGCTGGCAGGAGTTCGACAGGGCGGTGGATCACCTCGCCGCCCACGCCCGCCAGCTGAGCGGCCTGTGCGGCATCCACGGCGTGCCCCGGGGCGGGATGGTGCTGGCGGTGGCCCTCAGCCACCGGCTCGAGCTGCCGCTGCTGGAGCAGCCCTGCGCCGGTTGCCTGGTGGTGGATGACGTCTACGAAACCGGCCAGACGTTGGCCCCCTATCGCCAGCTGGAGGGTTGCCATGTGCTGGTGTGGATCAGCAAGGCCGAACCCCTCTGGTGGCATGCCGCGGAGGTGACCAGCGCCCAGGAGTGGCTGCTCTTCCCCTGGGAAAGCGCCGCGGCCGCCGCCGCCGATGAACAGCGCTACCGGCAATCACGCCCATGAGCCGCCGCCTCTACCTGGCCTCCCCCTACGGCTTCTCGGCCCATTGGCGCACGCGGCTGCTGCCGGATTTTGTGGCGGCCCTGGAGGCCCTGGGGCTGGAGGTGTGGGAGCCCTTCAGCCGCAATGGCCAGGTGGATCTGGCCCAGCCCGGCTGGGCCTGGCGGGTGGCCCAGGCCGATCTGCAAGACGTGCGCGACGCCGATGGGCTGCTGGCGATCGTGAACGGCACGCCCCCCGATGAGGGGGTGATGCTGGAGCTGGGGGCCGCCATCGCCCTGGGCAAGCCGGTGTTTCTCTACCGCGACGACTTCCGCCGCTGCAGCGACTCGGAGGACTACCCCCTCAACCTGATGGTGTTCAGCGGCCTGCCGCAGCACGGGTGGCAACGCTGGCTCTACGGCTCCATCGAGGAGCTATCCGACCCGAGCAAGGCTCTGGTGCAGTGGCTTCAGGGCGACACCCCCTAGGCCGCCACATCCTGCGGGGTGGCGGGATCCCAGCCCTCGTCGTCCCATTCGGCCGCCAGGGCGTCGAGGGCATCGAAGCGCCCCTGCTGGATCAACAGGGCGCTTTGCTGCGCCAGCCAGCGGCGCTGCTGCGGAGACAATGTGGCGGCGAAGGATCGCTCCGTGGCGCGCTGCGGGGAATCCACCAGATCTGGTGCAAAGCCGGACCGTAGACACCGCCGATGGGGTGACAACCGCAGCCCCTGGGGATCACAGGAAGTCTTCAGGGTTGGTTGAGTAGATCCACGCATGGCGCCGTGGATCGGGCCCGCTTCGATGGTGCCGTGGGAGATGGGGCCCCCAGCGGAAGCCTGGCTGGGGGATTTCTTCTGCCCCCACGCAGGCACAAGGGTCAGCCGTTGAGGTCGTTGGGCCGGCGCAGCACAAACACCACCCCGGCGGTGAGCAGCGCGCCGATCAGCACCATGGCGGTGATGGCGGTGCTGTAGTCGGTTTCCATCGCCCCGGTGCGGAAGATCGCTTCACCGTACGCCGGCCGCTTCGTGAAGTTCTGGCCGGATCGGCCTGCAGCGTCCCAATGGGTGCCCCAAAAGCGATCAGGCTGGCGGCATGGGACTCAGCCACTGCCCCCTTTGCATCGCCCTGGCGGTGCTGTCAGTTCTGCGGGCCGGGGCGCATCTCACCCTGCTGGGCCTGAGCCTGCTGCCGCGCCCGCAGGGCCGCACGGTCGTCGGGGGCGGCCAGCAGGGCCTCGAGGCGCTGCAGCTGCGCTTCCCGCTTCGCCCGCTCCGTGGCCAACCTCCACATCAACGACATCGGCCGGTGGGTTGCTGAGCGGACGCTAAACAGCCGCTCGCGCCGCGGCCACGGGCGCCAAGCCTCCGGTGAGCAGAAGCGCACACGCCTCCGCAGCGGCCCCGCAGCGCCTCAGCCCACCCCCTGGGAGGGCAACGGCTGGCTCAGCAGCTGGGGGTGAACGATGTCCACGATCCGGCCCAGCTCATCAATGATGTAGTGGCGCTGGCGGGTCTGCCGGGCGCGGGACAACGAATGGCGAATCGCCGAAGGGAGGTCGTCCTGGTCGCATTCGCTTCGGTAGCCGCCGTGCTCCAAACGGCAGACAACGGAGTAGCGCATGGGATCAGAACAACCGGCTCACCCCAGAGGTAATGAAGCGCACCAAGGGGCGGGCACGGCTGGGGAATTGATTTAAGAATTCGGCGAGCGCCCTGCAGCCATGCCCTCACCGACTGGCGAACCATCCCAGCCCGTGGATCTGCTGCGGCTGTGGCACAACCGCCCCTTCCGCCGCTTCTGGGTCGCCAACCTGATCTCCAACCTGGGCACCAGCGCCTTCGTGATGGCGATGACCTGGCTCACGGTGAAGAGCTACGGCGCCCATGGCATCGCCCTGCTGGCCCTGGGCTACGGCATTCCCCAATGCCTGCTGCAGGTGTTCGGCGGCGCCACCACCGACCGCATCCCGAGGCGGCAGCTGTTTCTGCGCACCCAGGGCGCGATGGTGCTCACGGCGCTGCTGCTGCTGCTCTCCACCACCCAGGGCATGGTGCCCCTGTGGCTGCTGGTGGCCGTGAATGCCGCCAACGGCGTGATCTCCGCCTTCGACACGCCGGCCCGCACGGCGTTGATCAGTGAGATGGTGCCGCGCGGGGAGTTGGTGTTCGCCCAGCAGCTCTACAGCGTGGCCTCAAACGTGACCAACGTGTTTGGCCCGGCCCTGGGGGGGATCCTGCTGAGCATCGGCAAGGGCGACCGCAGCCATGAGGAGCTGGCCTTCCTGTTCAACGTGCTCAGCTTCCTGCCGCTGCTGGCCTGCATCCCCTGGCTGCCGCGCACCCCGGCGCCCGTTGCGGCACAGGAGCGGCCGGCCCTGTGGACCTCCATCCGCGAGGGGCTGAGCTACGTGCGCCACCAACCGGCCCTGCGGCTGTTGCTGCAGCTCTTGGCCCTGGTGATGCTGCTGGGGCTGCCCTTCCAGACGCTGCTGCCGATCTTTGTTCACGACCACAGCAGCCTGTACGCCCACCACAGCACCTACGCCGCCCTGCTCTCCGCCGTGGGGCTGGGCGGACTGGTGGGGTCGTTGCTGGGCATCGCCTCCGGCCAGGCCCGGCGGCTGGGGCTGGCCCTGGCGGGCGCCGCCCTCGGGCTGGCCGTGGCGATCCTGCTGCTGGCGGGCAGCCAGGTGATCCACTGGGCCTCGCTGTCGGCGTTCCTGGCGGGGGCCTGCGGGGTGTTCAGCCTCAACCTCAACAACGCCCTGATGCAGGGGCTCACCCCCATGGAGCTGCAGGGGCGGGTGATCGCCATCGCCAACCTCGGCAAGGGCCTGCAGGCCTTCAGTGCCGCCGCCGCCAGCGAGGCCATTCACCTGCTGGGCCGCGCCATGGTGAGCAGCAACGCCTACCTCGTGGTGCAATCGGCCCTGGCCCTGGCCCTGCTGGCGGGGGTGCTGCTGCTGTGGCGCCCCATGGCCCAGCTGGAGCTGCGGGCGCAGTAAGGCCTCAATAAAAGAGGCTGTAGATGCGCAATGTGGCGTAGCCGAGCGGGGTGGCGGTGGGGTTGGGGCCCGCGGGCCAGGCCGTCACCTCAAACATGTAGACGTCGGCCTGGTCGGGGTTGGCCCAGGGCTTGAGCACCGTGGTGAACGTGGTGCCCGGGGGCACCGGCGGGTCAAAGCGGATCTCAAAGCGGCGTTGTTGCTGGTGAAACTCCGCCTTGAGGGGCAGGTGGCGCCCCTCAGCGCGCGGCCGGCCCACATACGCCGACGTGCGTTCCACGTAGTAGGGAAACCACCAATCGGAGCCGCGGGTTTGCTGGATGGTGAGCCCGCCGAGGGGGGCACCGGCATCGGCGGGCACCTCCACGATGAAGTTGTAGTCGGGCTGCGGATCCCAGGCGGTGTTGTAGTAGGCGATCAAATCCACCCGCCAGGGGGGATTCACAAACACGCTCTTGCCCTGCAACTCCAGGGCGCGGCTGGGGCCCGGCAGCAGCAAGGGCAGCAAGCAGGCCAGCCGAAGCAGTCGTTGCCCCGTGTGCATCCGAACACGCAACACCGAAGAAAGTCTGACAACCCTGGGACTCAGCGCTGGCGCTGTCAGAACGAAGCCCCGCGCTGCTGCTTCAGCAGGTTGACCCACCACCACCGATGGCCCCCGCCAACCCCAACCTCTTCTACGAAGACGAAGACCTAATCCTGCCGATGCTGCTGCACCAGCCCGATGCCCAGGGCACCCCCTGCAGCTGCCGCGACTGCACCGGCATTCGCCTGCGCATCGAGCAGATCCAAGAGCTGCAGGGCCGGCTGCCGAAGGCGTCCTGAGGGTCAGCCCATGGCCTCGGCGTGGTTCACCAGCAGGTGTTCCACCTCCTCGAGGCCGGCGCCGGCGGCGCGCTGGGCCCGTTCGAAGTTGCCCTCCGCCCGCTCCAGCAGCGCTTCCGCCACGCGATCCAGCAGGGCGTCGCGCTGTTCCTGCAGCAGGGCCAGCAGTTCCTGCTCAATCAACTGACGCACCGCGTGGCGGCTGAGGGGATCGCTCTCGCTCTCCGCCACCGTGCCCCGCACCAGCTCCTGCACAAACAGCCGCTGCACCTCGCTGCTGTGCAGGAAGCTCTCCACCGCATTGAGGGCGCCATCCACCAGGGTGCGCTCCACCTCGGCGGGTTCCCCCTGCAGCTTGAACTCCCAATCGAGGTGGCGGCGCTGCCACCCGTCCTGGTGCAGGTGGGGCATCACCGCCTGGCTGAAGCTGTCCACGGAGATTTCGTAGACGCGCTCCGCCAGGCGCTCACACCAGCCGTGGCCATGGGCCCGCAGGCTCGCCCGCAGCTGATCGCGCTGCACGGCATGGCCGCCATGGTGGCTGTGGCACACGCCATTGGGACATTCGATTGCACTCAGGGGCATGGGAAGGCGGGGATCAGGGCCATTCCGTCGCTCTAGCAACGGTGAGTAGGGTCCGCCCAAACGCCCTCACCGCCGCCGATGCACGCCACCTATTACGGAGCCAATGGCTGGCTGCTGGAACTGGGCAACCTGCGGGTGCTGGTGGATCCCTGGCTCACCGGGCCGCTGGAATTTCCGCCCGGCCCCTGGTTCTTCCGCGGTGAACTGCCCTGCGAGCGGCCCGCCCCCGAGGGGCTCGACCTGCTGCTGCTCACCCAGGGGCTCGACGACCACTGCCACCCCGCCAGCCTGGCGCTGCTGCCCAAACAGCTGCCGGTGGTGGGCTCCCCCAGCGCCGCAGCCAAGGCGCGGGGGCTGGGGTTTGAGCAGGTGCAGGCGTTGGCGCACGGTGAACGCCACCACCTGGGAGAGCTCTGCATCACCGCCACCGCCGGCGCGCCGGTGCCCCAGGTGGAGAACGGCTACCTGCTGGAGCACCCCAGCGGCCGCGTCTACCTCGAACCCCACGGCTACCTGGCCCCCGACGTGCCCGCCCAACCGCTCGATGCGGTGATCACGCCGGTGGTCGACCTGGGCCTGCCGCTGGCGGGCGCCTTCGTGCGCGGCACCCAGGTGTTGCCGCAGCTGATGGCGCGCTTCCAGCCCCACACCGTGCTGGCCAGCACCGCCGGCGGCGACGTGCGCTTCACGGGGCTGCTCACCAAGGCCCTCTGGCAACAGGGCAGCCCCACCGAAGCGGCCGCCGACCTGCCCGACGGCTGCCGGCTGATCGATCCGGTGGTGGGTGAGCGCTACGCGATTGGGGAATGCTCAGGCCAAACAGCCCTAGCCTGAAAGCGGTCATCCAGATGGTCATCCACGTGCGCGAGGTGACGGTGGCGCAAGCCAAGGCCCAGCTCTCCAGCCTCCTGGATGCGGTCGAAGCCGGCGAGCCGGTGGTGATCACACGCCGCGGCAAGGCCATTGCCGATCTGGTGCCCAGGCGCTCCGTGCGCGACCTGCTGCCGCAGCTGGATGCCCTGCGCAACACCCTGCCCCAGCAGAGCCCCAGTGCGGTGCACCTGCTTCATGACTTGCGGGACGACAACAGGAGCTGATGCTCTACCTCGACACCTGCGTTCTGCTAGCGGTGCTAACCCCGGAGGTGCACACGCCGGTGGCGACACAGGCCCTCGCGAAGGCCCCCTCAACCCCAGCGATCAGCCCCTGGACCACAACGGAACTGCATTCCGCCCTGGGGCTGAAGGTGCGCACCGGGGCTCTCAACACCAGCCAGGCGGATGCCGTGCTGGAGGCGTACCAGCACACGCTGGCGCCAGCGCTGCTGATGCTGGACATCGAGGAGCGCGACTTTCGTCATGCCGATGCCTGCCTGCGCAGCTGGCCCGCTGGGCTGCGGGCTGCCGATGCCTTGCATCTCGCCATTGCCGCCGGGCGTGGCGCAACCCTCTGCAGCCTGGATGCCAGGTTTGTGGGGGCCGCTAAGGGCCTGGGCTTGCCCGCACAGCTGCTGACATCACCAGCCTGAGCGGGAAAGCTCCGAGCACGCCCGGCGGCAACATTGGTCACGCGCCGAAGCGCCGTCGCCGACAGCGGGGAACGGGGAGCGCGCGCACAGTGAAGGCCTGTCAGCGGGAGATCGCGATGATCCGCATCCGGGGCGACCAGGCCTGTTTCTGGGCTGTGATGGGCGCCTATTGGGCCGAGCAGCAACTGCACCTGCCCAGCGGGCAGGACACCAGAGCTCAGGCCGGCAGCAGCGCCGAGAGGCGGCTGCGGAAATCGCCCTTGGGCATGCCGCCGCGCAGTTCGCCGTGAATGGTGAATTCGCCTTCGGGATCGCTCACCACCAAATAGGTGGGCCAGCCCATGCCCTCTTTGTTGGGGTACTGGGCGAGCAGCACCTTGCGGTAGCGGCGGTAGAGGTCGGTGTCCTGCAGCATCACGCTCACGAAGGTGCAGCCCAGCTCGTCGCACACGGCCGCGTCGTAATGGCTCATGCGGTGGCAGGTGCCGCAGTCTTCCGAGCTGAACTTGAGCACGTGCAGCATCAGGCGGAGGCAGCTCGGCAAACCTTAGGCAGATCGGCCGCAACCGCAGCCAACTGCTGACACAGCGGGCAGCCGTTGCTAGCTGGTGAAGGTTGCCCTTTGCCGCGGCTCGCCGGTGCCCAAGCTCTACCAACTCACCGTTCACTTCCAGGACGGCGACTCCCAGCTCTGCATCCGCGCCGAGAACGAACAGCAGGCCGAGGCCATCGGGCAGGAACTGTTTCCCAACTGCAGCCTGGCGGTGGCCCTGCGGCAGATGCCCGCCGCCGGCTGGATCGGCCAGTCCGGCCAGGCGGGGTGAACGGGGGAGGGGGATCGGATTGGGTCGTGTACGGGGTCTGACTAACCCTGGTCAGACCCTGTACACGCGCTCAGACCAAACCCTGGGGGAGCCGTGCCCCAAGCGTGAGGCTCCATTCCTCCAGCAGGGCGAACAGCAGGGCCAGGATCACAAAGCCGGTGGGAATCATGCAGCGCTCCGTTGCCCGCCGCAGTTGAGCACCGCCCGTGGCGCACCAGAACCTCAGGGCTCAGCCCCATCGGCCTCATTGAAGCGCTCCAGCAGCCGGGGCAGCAGCACCAGCAACACCACCAGCCCCAGGGCCGCCAGGCCAAACTCCACCACCCCCTTGAGCATCCGGTCGATGGGGATCCAGCGCCCCCACAACCAGGCCAGGCTCACCATGGTGCCGGCCCAGAGCAGGGCACCCGCCAGGTTGCAGAGCAGGAAACGGCGGTAGGGCATGGCAACCGCTCCGGCCAGGGGGCCGGCCAGCACCCGCAGCACCGCCACAAACCGCCCCAGAAACACTGAGAGTCCGGCCCGCCGCAGGAAGCGCAGCCGCAACCGTTCCAGCTGGTCGGGGCGCTGCCCCAGCCAACCGCCCACCCTCAGCATCACGGGCCAGCCGAGGCGACGCCCCACCCAGTAGCCGAGGTTGTCGCCCAGCACCGCCCCGCCAGCGGCAGCGGCCATCACGCCCCAGAGGTTGAGCTGGCCGCTGCCGGCGGCGTAGCCCCCCAGCAGCGTGATCGTTTCGCCGGGCAGTGGCACGCCGGCGTTTTCCAGCAGCATCCCGGCAAAGATCACCGCATAGCCCCAACGGCCCAGCAGGGTCTGCAGGTCGGCGAGGGAGGCGGGGCTGAGGTCCATGGCCTGCAATCTGCCAAACCACCCGGGCGGCCCGCGCCAGGATGCTGGCCATGCGTTTCCTGGCACACCGCACGGCCGTGGGCCCGATCACCCGGGGGCTGGGCTGCTCCCTGCTGCTGACGGTGCTGGCTGCAGCGGCGCCGGCCCAGGCGGCACTCAACAGCTTCAGCACGCTCGATCGGGTGGGGCGCTGGGTGATCGAGCGCAAGACCAGCGCTGAGGGGGGGATCACCTGCCGGGCCTACATCCCCTCCGGGGGCACCTGGTTTAACTCCAACGTGCGCATCGGCTCCGACGGCGCCGTGGTGGTGCCCGATGGGCTCACCTACAGCCCCGATGCCGCCGAGCTGAGCCAGGTGCAGGACGCCCTGCGCCGCTGCCGCGCCGACATGATTTATGTGCCCTGATCAGGGGCCACGCCCTCAGCCAAAAGCGTTCTTGAGCACGGCCCCCAGGTTCATATGGCCATGCAGATAGAGGCCCACCGCCAGGGGCACCACCGCCGCCACCAGCAGCGAAAACAGAATCGACAGCGGCACGTGGTTGTTCATGGCCCCATGATCGGGCCAAATGCCAAGGCCAGCTGCGCCAGGCCGGAGACCCGTACCGATCCCGGTAGCCGGGGCCACACCCAAGCGGCTTCACGAGCCGTTACACTTTCCTCAACGTTTCTTTACGTTCCATGGCTGACTCCTCCACCCGCTTTGGCTTCGTGGCTTTCGCCGAAACCTGGAATGGCCGCCTGGCCATGCTCGGCTTCGTGATCGGCCTGTCCACCGAACTGCTCACCGGCCAGGGCATCCTCTCCCAGCTCGGCCTCGGCTGATGCAAAACAACGCCACCGGCAACTGGTTCGCCAGCCGCGCCGCTGAACAAATCCACCGCGAACAACTCGAGCGCGTGGAGCGGTTCAACGGCCGCGCAGCGATGCTCGGCCTGGTGATCGGCATCATCACCGAAGGGCTCACCGGCGCCGGCATCGCCCACCAAATCGGTCTCGGCCCGTTGGTGGATGGCTATGCCGCCTGCCACACCCAGTTTCTGCCCTTCTGCTTCTGAG
>CAWUND010000017.1:0-14480 GCA_963923815.1 uncultured bacterium | reverse complement strand
AGCGTCCACCGGACGCACCGATGCAACGACAGCCCCCCGCAAGGGGGGCTTTTTTGTTGCTGTTGCCCGGGGGGCGGGCCGGTAGCACCACCGGCGGTGGCAGCATCAAACCCCAGCCCAACCTTGCCGTCTGCCATGGCCGGCGATCCCATCACGGAGCCGGAGGCCCTGCGCCGGCTGCGCCTCACCGACGACCCCTCGGCCCAGTACTACGCCGCCTGGTGGTTGGGGCGAAACCGCAGCTCCCACCCCGACACCGTGCCGCTGCTGCAGCAGGCCCTGCGCCAGCGCCGCCCCCGCGACCCCGGGGCCGGCGTGGAGGAGAACGCCGTGGCCCGCAATGCCGCCCGTGCCCTTGGCAAGCTCGGCGCCGCGGCCGCCGCCGCCATCCCCGATCTGCTGGCCACCCTCGACGACGCCGACCACGGCCTGCGGGAGGCGGCCGCCCGTTCCCTGGGGGAGCTGCGGGCCGAGGCCGCCGTGGCCCCCCTGCAGGCCCGTTTGGCCAGTGGCCCTGCGGTGGCCGGGGCCCAGGAGCCGGGCACGCCGCGCCTGCGGGAGCCCTGCGATGCCCTGCTGGAGGCCCTGGGCCAGATCGGCGTGGCCAACCCCGAGGTGCTGGCGGTGATTCGCCCCTTTGTGGAGCACGAGCGGCCCCTCATCCGCAGCGCCGCCTGCCGCGCCCTGCTGCAGCTCACCGCAGAACCCCACTGGGGGGAGCAGCTGGTGGCCCTGTTGCAGCACCCACAGCTGCAGGTGCGCCGTGCCGCCCTGATGGACCTGGGGGCCGCCGGTTGGCGGCCGGCTCTCGAGCCGATCGCCGCCACCCTGGCGGAGAACAGCCTCAAGCTGATCGCCCTGCGCGGCCTGGTGGAGCAGCCCGGCGCGACGGCCCGCGACCCAGGCACCGTGGCGGTGCTCGATGCCATGGATGCCCTGCTGTGATGGCTCCTCCCCTGCCCGTGGCTGATCTAGTGGCCGCCGTGCAACGGGCCGACAGTGCCCTGGGCTTGCTGCAGGCCACCCAGGCCCTGGCCGCTGCGGCCCACCCCGAGGGCGCCGCCTGCCTGGTGGAGGTGCTCGGCTTCAACAACCCCGGCGCCGCCGTGGCCGCCGTGGATGGTCTGATCGCCATCGGTGAGCCCGCCGTGGCCACGATCCTGGCCAACATCGACGGCTACAACTACGGCGCCCGGGCCTGGGCGGTGCGGGCCCTGGCCGGCATCGGTGATGTGCGCGGCCTGGAGGTGCTGGAGGACGCCCTCGGCCAGGACATCGGCCCCAGCGTGCGCCGCGCCGCCGCCCGCGGCCTGGGGCAACTGCAACTGGCGGGGCTGCCGCCCCAGCAGCGCCAGCCGATCGCGGCCCGCTGCCTGGAGGCGCTGCTGGCCGGCTGCGGCGATGGCGAATGGGTGGTGCGCTACGCGGTGGTGGTGGGCCTGGAATGCCTGGCCCCGCAGCTGCTGGACGCTTCCGGCCCCAACCCCCTGGCACCGCTGCGGGCTGCCCTGGAGCAGCTGCGCCGCCACGACCCCGACGGCGCCGCCGTGGTGGCCCTGCGGGCCGCCCTGGCGCTCGACCGCCTGGCCGCGCTGGGTGCCCCGGAGGCCACCGATGGCTGAGCAGCGGCTGTTGTTTGTGTGCCTCGGCAACATCTGCCGCTCGCCGGCCGCCGAGGGGGTGTTCCTGCACCTGCTGGCCCAGGAGGGGCTCACGGAGCGGTTTGTGGTGGATAGCGCCGGCACCGGGGGCTGGCATGTGGGGCGGCCGGCGGACCGCCGCATGCGCGCCGCCGCCGAGCGCCGCGGCATCGCCTTGCCCAGCCGCGCCCGCCAGCTCGAGGCCGACGACCTGCTGCGCTTCGATCGCATCCTCACCATGGATGACGACAACCTCCAGGCGGTGCAGGCCATGGCGCGCCAGCTGGGGGGGCGCGATCTGGCCCGCATTGAGCCGATGACCAGCCACTGCCGGCGCTTTGCGGTGCGGGAGGTGCCTGATCCCTATTACGGCGGTGAGGAGGGCTTCGAGCATGTGCTCGATCTGCTGGAGGACGCCTGCGGCGGCCTGCTGGAGAGCCTCAGGCGGGATTCATGAAGAGCCCGCAATGTTGTGAAGACAACCTTGCGACATCTCCCTAACTTCCCGTTTGTGGTTGTGGCTGTGGCCGTAGCCCACTGTTGTTCTCAGCCTGCCCCCCATGTCTCTCGTGAAAGCGCCCGCTCTGGGCATTGAGCGGTTTGCCACCGGTGTGAACAAGGAGCACTGGCGCCACGCTTCCGATCAAGACAAGCGGGTGATCATCCGCGCCGTGTATCAGCAGGTGCTGGGCGGCCAATACCTAATGGCCAGCGAGCGGCTTGCGGGCGCTGAATCGCTGTTCTGCAACGGCTACCTGAACGTGCGGGAGTTGGTGCGCACGGTGGCCAAGAGCGCGCTTTATCGCGCCCGCTTCTTTGAAAACTGCAACCCCTACCGCTTCATCGAGCTCAACCACAAGCATCTGCTGGGCCGGGCGCCGCACAACAAGGCGGAGATGCTGCACCACTTCACGATCCTGCAGGAGCAGGGTTACGACGCGGAGATCGATTCCTACCTCGATAGCCCCGAATACAACGCCAACTTCGGCAACGACAACGTGCCCCACATGCACGGTTGGAATTACGCCGTGGGCCATGAGGGCCGGCAGTTTTCCTGGCTGATGCAGCTGGCCAGCGGCGCCGCCGCCTCCGTGAAGGGCGATGGCAGCGGCACCCAGTTCAAGCTGGGCCAGGCCCTGCATCAGAACCGCCCCATCCCCGTGGCCGGTGCCGGCGCCGCCGTGCGGGTGGCCTCCTCCCCCGCCAGCTGGGCCCAGGCCCCCTCGGCGGCGCAGTACGCCCACATCAGCACCGATGGCCCCTTCCGCGCCGATGTGGCCTCCGGCAGCGACCTGCCCAGCGGTGAGCTGCCCAGCAGCCGCCGCATCGACGGCACCCCCGCCTACGGCTTCCGCAGCCAGGAGCTGCTGGTGTCGAGCCCCACGGCCGGTGCCGCCGGCGAAGGCAGCCGCGTGGTGACCATCACCGCCACCGGCATCGCCAACAACGCCTTTGTGCGCCACGGGGCGTACACCACCCGCGTGCCCTTCAGCCGCATGAACGAAGCGCTGCAGCGGGTGATCCGCCAGGGCGGCCGTGTGGTGAGCGTGGTGGTGAGTGGCGATCAGCCCCTCGCCGCGGCGGCCACGCCGGCCGCTGAGCACCAGGAGGCCCCCAAGCCCCGCAGCCGCGCCAAGAAGGGCTGAGCTAGGGGGCTGACGCGCCGGGCCGGGGATCGGCCCAGGCGTCGTGGGGCACGCGCTGGCGGAACAGATCCACCAGCCGCTCGATCACCGCATCGATGCTGAGGCCGTCGGTGATCAGCTCCACGGCGTCAGCCGCCTGGGTGAGCGGTGCCACGGCCCGGGTGGAATCGAGGTGATCGCGCTCGGCGATTTGTGCCTCCAGCTCCGCCAGGGGTGGCACCTCGAAGCCACGCTGCTCCAGGTCGAGGGCACGCCGCCGCGCCCGCTCGGCCGTGGTGGCGGTGAGAAACACCTTCAGCTCCGCATCGGGAAACACCGCCGTGCCGATGTCGCGCCCTTCGGCCACCAGGCCGCCGCGCTCCCCCATGGCCTGCTGCTGGCGGGTGAGGGCCGCACGAACGCAGCCATGGGCCGCCACCACCGACACCTTGCCAGTGACCTCCGGCGAACGGATGGCCTCGGTGACCTCATGGCCATTGATGCGCACCCGCTGGCCGCCGCTGGCGGCGGTGCTGAGCTCCAGCTCCAGCCCCTCCAGCAGCGGCTCCACGGCGCTGGCATCGCTGGGGTCGATGCCGCTGCGTTGCACCCACCAGGTGACGGCCCGGTACATGGCGCCGGTGTCGAGGTAGATCAAGCCGAGCCGTTCGGCGAAGGCACGGGTCACGGTGCTCTTGCCCGCGCCGGCGGGGCCATCAATGGCAACGATCGGGGCTCGGCTCATCAGAAAGACGTGATCAATCAGGCGGGTGGGGCCGCAGCGGGCCGCCGCCGCCAGCAGGGTGAGCCCCTTGATCTGGAGGCGGGGCTGAAGGCTGTGGGCGTCGGTCGCCTCCACATAGTCCACCACCAGCCCCCCCTGCTCCAGCCGTTGGCGCACCTGGTTCACCGCCGCCGTGAGCTCGAGCCCGGCGCCACCCCGCCCGCAGAGCTCCCGGGCCGCCGCGCTGAGGATTGCCGGCAGGGCGGTGGCCCGTTGCCGTTGCTCCGCATCCAGGTAGCGGTTGCGTGAGCTGAGGGCCAGGCCGTCGGCCTCCCGGCAGGTGGGGCAGCCCTCCACCTCCACGGGCAAGCCCAGGTCGGCCACCACACGCCGCAGGATCACCAGCTGCTGCCAGTCTTTTTCGCCCAGCAGCAGCCGATCCGGCCGGATCAGGGCCAGCAGCCTCACCACCACGGTGGCCACGCCGTTGAAGTGGCCAGGGCGGTGCGCACCGCAGAGCCCCTGCTGCAAGCCGCGGGGTGGCTCGATCCGGGTGAGCTCCCCCTCCCCCTGTGGGTAGAGCTCAGCGGCGCTGGGGGCAAACAGTGCGGAGGCCCCGGCAGCGGCCGCCAGCTGCAGGTCAGCCTCCAGGCTGCGGGGATAGCGGCCGAAGTCTTCGTTGGGGCCGAACTGCAGCGGGTTCACGAACACGCTCACCAGCACCTGGGGCTGGTGAGCGTGGCGGCCCCGGCTGGCCCGCGCGATCAGGCTCTGGTGGCCGCTGTGGAGGGCCCCCATGGTGGGCACGAAATGCAGTGGAGCGGCCCCGCGGCCGGCCAGCCACTGGCGCAGTTCAGCCCTGGTTCGCAGCAGCTGCACGGCTGATCTCCGCTGGGGCGACCCTACTGAACGGGCTCTGGCATCAAATCTGGGGCATCAAAAAAGCCCAGGGGTCATCCCTGGGCTCCTTGGTGGTGAGGCCATGGCCTGAGCCGTGGCCTGGGCTCACTGCAGCACTTCGAGCTTCACGCTGGCGGTGCCGCTGGCCACCACCCCCAGCTCGCTGGCGGCGCCATGGGCCAGGTCGATCACCCGATGGCCATGGAAGGGGCCACGGTCGTTGATCCGCACCACGGCACTGCGGCCGTTGTTGAGGTTGGTGACCCGCACCTTGGTGCCAAACGGCAGGAAGCGGTGGGCGGCGGTGAGGGTGCCGCGGCGCAGCACTTCACCACTGGCGGTGCGGCTGCCGTAGAACCCCGGGCCGTACCAGCTGGCCTGGCCGCGGCTCACCGAGCGCACCTTGGGCTCCACGCTCGGCAGATCCGAGGGGGCAGCGATGGGCAGGGTGGGGGCTGCGGGCCTGTTGAGCGGAGACTCCTCAGAGGATTCGCTGGCCTCGACGTTGCGGATGGCCAGTTCGATCGACGGGCTGCTCTCGGGGGCTGCGACGCGACCCGTGGTGGCGAAGGCCGGGGTCAGGGCGGAGCTGCCGGAGAGGAGGAGGGCGGAACCGCCCAGAAGAAGAAAGCGACGCATAACAGACGGAACTCGCCGCGATCAACGCAGCCGTCACTGGGAAAGACGTGACCCGCCGGCAGAGGAACCAATCAACACTTGGAAAGAAGTTGTTGATGGGAACTGCTAGCGGAGTTCCTAACGGGAATTGACGACGCAGCAAACGTAAGGGAGCCCGCGTCGAGATTTGATCACAAACTGCGCTGGCGCCAATGATCAGCATTTGCGATCACATTTGCGGATCATTGGCTATCGCTGGGATCTCGCCGGGCCAGCACCCCCGATTTCGATCAGCAGCTGTGATCGCTTAAATAAGCTCCGCTGATCAGAAAATGTGCCGATCTGGATTTCGTCCATCCGTTTTGGGGTCGGTTGCGGGGCCTGGGGGTGCTCGGCGGGGCAGGATCAAGGGCGATGGTTGCCTTCCGGGCATGGATTACCGCACTGCTGGCGTCGACGTGGTGGCCGGCCGCGCCTTTGTCGAGCGCATTCGCGCCAGCGTGGAGTCGACCCGTCGCCCGGAAGTGCTGGGGGGGCTTGGGGGCTTCGGTGGCCTCTGCCGCCTGCCGGCGGGGATGCGCAAACCGTTGCTGGTGTCGGGCACCGATGGGGTGGGCACGAAGCTGGAGCTGGCCCAGGCCCATGGGCGGCACCACGGCGTTGGCATCGACCTGGTGGCGATGTGCGTCAACGATGTGGTGACCAGCGGCGCCCAGCCGCTGTTTTTCCTTGATTACATCGCCACCGGCAAGTTGGCGCCGGAGGCGATGGCGGCGGTGGTGGAGGGCATCGCCGATGGCTGCCGGCAGAGCGGCTGTGCCCTCCTGGGGGGTGAAACGGCCGAGATGCCTGGCTTCTATGGCGCCGGTCGCTACGACCTGGCCGGCTTCTGCGTGGCCGTGGTGGAGGAGGACGAACTCATCGATGGCGCGCGGGTGCAGGCCGGTGATCAGATCGTGGCGGTGGCCAGCAGTGGCGTGCACAGCAACGGCTTCAGCCTGGTGCGGCGCATCCTCGAGTTGCCTGCCGTTGGGGCTGAACGGCCCCTGGAGCCCGGTGGCCCGGCGGTGCTGGATGCGCTGCTGGAGCCCACCGTGCTCTATCCCTCCCTGGTGGCGGCGTTGTTGGCGGCGCCCCTGGAGCTGCACGGCATGGCCCACATCACCGGTGGCGGCTTGCCGGAAAACCTGCCCAGGGCCCTGCCCGAGGGGGTGCATGCCTGGATTGATGCCGGCAGCTGGGAGCGCCCCGCCCTGTTCCGCTGGCTGCAGGAGAAGGGGGAGGTGCCCGAGGCCGACCTTTGGAACACGTTCAACCTGGGGGTGGGCTTCGCCCTGGTGCTGCCGGAGGCGTCGGTGGAGGCGGCCCTGGCGGTGTGTGCGGCCCAGGGGCATCGCGCCTGGCGCCTCGGGGAGGTGCGCGCCGGGGCGGCCCCCAATGGTCAGCCCCTGGCCGGTTTACCGACCTGAGCGGCGCTCGCTCGGCCCCAGAATTGCTTCAGCCTGTGCGCCAAATCGCGTTTTTCTCTGAAACGCTGCTTAAGGTGCGCCCACCGCGGGACACCACTTCGTGTTGGTTGTCTTGCCGCCGCTGACGTCACATCCCTGACGAAGCCATGGCGACTTCGGCGTAGGCCGTTTTTGCCGCCTTTTACAAAACCCATACACAACAAACCCGTAAGTCAATCGATATGACCTTCACTGGTTCATCGGCCCCACTGGTTGGGGCCTCGTCGGCTGCTGGCTCGGCGGCGATCACCCGCTCCACCCGACTCACCCGCCGCCGCAGCTCCGCCGGCCCGGTGCCCCCCAACCGCCCCCTTCGCCCCCGCGAGGCCTACCCCAGCCGCAACAACGTGCGGCCCACATTCCTCACCCTCCGCGACCACGGCAAGGTGTTCGTGGCGGATCTGCCACGGCTCTCCGATGGCCAGCTGGCCCATGTGGGGGCTGAGGCCCGTGAGGTGCTCGAGAGCCTGCTGCGCCGGCTCGAGCAGCTGGAGCAGCCCCTGCAGCTCAGCCCCCAGGAGCAGGAAACCAAGATCCGGGCCGCCACCAAGCGTGATGTCACCGAGCGGTTCATCCGGGCGGTGGAGGAGGAGCAGGAGCAGCGCCGCACCAACCCCGCCCTGAAGGCGGCCGTGGGTGAATCCCTGGCGCGCACCTTCCTGGAGCTGGCGCGCCATCGCCTGCCGGGCTCCACGTTTGATTCCCTGCTGCAGGAGGCCCTGGCTGCCTGCGACGACTCCGCCTCTGCGGCCGAGGCCGCTCAGCCCGACCCAGCCCCGCCGGAGCTGCCCGAGCCGCCCCGCCCCCGCGTGGTCACCCTGGTGCGGCACCCGGTGGACGAGCAACCCCAGCGCCTGCCCGTGGTGCTCACCCCCGACCCCTCCCCCGCCATGGGGGAGTCACCCCTGGATCAGGCGGTCTGAAAGGGGTTGGCGGGCATGCGCGGTGCACCGTCCGCCAGCACCAGGTCGTCCAGCGCTTGCCGTTCGCTGGCGCTCAGCTCCCAGCTGAGGGCGTCGGCGGTTTGATCCACCTGCTCGGGGCTCCGCAGCCCCGGGATCGGCATGGCCCCATGGGCGCGGCACCAGTTGAGGGCCACCGCCACCTGGCCGCCAGGGCGCCCGTGGGCCATGGCGGCCATGGCTTGCCGCAGCGGCTGAATCTTGGGCCCCAGCCGGCGAAACAGAAGCCCCCGTGGCCCGGCTGGGGCGGCCTGGGGTGGGTCGTCGCTGCGGCTCAGCAGCCCGAGGGCCAAGGGGCTGTAGGCGATCAGCGCGATGCCCAGCTCCCTGCACACCTCCGCCACCCCGCCGGCCTCGATCGGTTGGGGGGCCAGCAGCGAGAGCTGCACCTGCAGGCTGCTGATCGACACCCCCTGATCCGCCAGGCGCCGGTGCACCTGGCGCAAGCGCCCGGGCCCCATGTTGGAGACCCCCAGGCTGGCCACGGCCCCCGATCGCACCAAATCCGCCAACCCATCCAGCAGGGGGTTGTCTTGCCAAGGGGCATAGCGGGCGGTGCTCCAGTGCAGTTGCACCCGGTGCAGATGCCCCTGCAGCCGCGCCCGGGAGGCGGCGAAGGCGCGGCGGTAGCCCTGACGCCCCAGGCGCCAGGGGAAGGGGGCGAGCTTGGTGGCGATGCAGAGACGCCCCTGATCCAGGGGGCTGGCGGCCGCCGCGAACTGCCCCAGCAGCGTTTCACTGCGGCCATTGAGGCGGCCGGTGCCGTAGGAGTCGGCGGTGTCGAAGAACAGCAGATCCCGCTCCAGGCAGCGCGCAAAGGTGGCCGCCAGCCGCGGGTCATCGCGCTCCGGTGCATAACCCCAGAGCAATTGATTGCCCCAAGCCCAGGTGCCCACGCCGATGCCGGGCTGGCGGCTCTGGCTTGCCATGATCGTTGCCACCTGGGCCACCACTGCGGTGAATTCTCAGCCTTGTGCCGCCTCCGCCGAGGGGATCCCTACCCCGCCGCAGCCCCTGACGGAGCCGGAGGTGCTGGCCCCCGATCCGGTGCTCTGCGGCCATTGCGGCCGCACCGCCAGCAACGGCCTGGTGTGCATCGGCATGTGTGTGGCCGATTCGGGCTACTGAGCTGATGGCCCGCCCCCCGCTGTTGGTGCTGCTGCTGGTGGCCGCGGCGTTCACCCCCGCCCCTCTGCCGGCCCAGGGCTTCGGCGACAGCTTTGGCCGCTGGCAGCAGCAGCCCCGCAGTTGCCAGCTGCGCTTGCCGGTTGGTGGGAAGGTCAGCTGCCGCTCGGTGCAACTGGATCAGCGCAACCCGCTGGTGCTGCGCCTGAGCCTGCTGGCCCCCGGCCCCCTCCGGGGCGGGCTGCAGCAGCTCACCCTGGCCGGCCAACTCCAGCCGGGCAGCCAGCCCATGCCCTGCCGCCAGGGGGTCTGTGAGCTCAAGGCCCCCCTGCAGCTGCAGTTGGCCAGCGTCAGCGAGACCCAGTTTGATGGCCGCGGCTTGGCCCAGGGCGTGCCCCGGATCACGGCGGTGCAGGGCCAGTGCCGCATCGACCCCAACGCCATCCGCTGCGAGGCCCGTTCGGAGCTCGCCAGCGGCTGGACGGTGAGCCTCAGCCTCTGATCAGACCCGCTCGATCAGCAACGCAGCGCGGATCAAAAGAGGCGGCACCCAGATTCGAACTGGGGGTAAAGGATTTGCAATCCTCTGCCTTACCACTTGGCCATGCCGCCGACCGGGAGCAAACTCCCAGGGCGGATCGTATCAGTGAAGGGATGGCCGGCCGGCTGCTGGTGCTGAGCAACGGCCACGGGGAGGACCTGATCGCCCTGCGGGTGTTGCAGGCCCTGTTGCGGCGCCATCCGGAGCTGGAGATCGCGGTGCTGCCCCTGGTGGGGGAGGGCCATGCCTACGCGGCGCTGGAGCAGGCCGGCGCCCTGCGGCGCATTGGCCCGCGCCGCAGCCTCCCCAGTGGTGGGTTCAGCAACCAGAGCCTGCGCGGCCTGCTCGCCGACCTGGGGGCTGGCGTGTTGGGGCTCAGCTGGCGCCAGTGGCGGCTGGTGCGCCGCTGGGGCCGCAGCGGTGATCCGGTGCTGGCGGTGGGGGATCTGCTGCCCCTGCTGCTGGCCTGGGCCAGCGGCGCCCCCTATGGCTTTCTCGGCACCCCGAAAAGCGATTACACCTGGGCCAGTGGGCCCGGATCGGCCGGGCTCGCGGCCCTCTACCACCGCTGCAAGGGCAGCGAATGGGACCCCTGGGAGTGGGCCCTGCTGCGACCCCGCCGCTGCCGTCTGGTGGCCCTGCGCGATCGGCTCACCGCCCGCGGCTTGCGCCGCCACGGGGTGGCTGCGTTGGCCCCCGGCAATCCGATGATGGATGGCCTGCAGCCGGACCCGCTGCCCGCGGCTCTGCAGCCCCAGCGCCGCTTGTTGCTGTTGGGGGGCAGCCGCATGCCGGAGGCCCTGGGCAACCTCAAGCGCCTACTGGAGGCCCTCGAGGGCTGGCGGCCGCCGGGGCCGCTGCTGCTGCTTGCCCCCTGCGGGTCGCGGCCGTCGCCGGCGGAGTGGGAGCCCCTGCTGCGGGGGCTGGGCTTTGCGCCGCAGGCGGTGCCCGCCGGCAGTGGCGCCGCCGCCTGCTGGGGCCGGGGCCCCCTGCAGCTGCTGGTGGGGCCCGGTTGCTTTGCGGCCTGGGCCGGCTGGGCCGAGCTGGCCCTGGCGGCGGCGGGCACCGCCACGGAGCAGGCGGTGGGCCTGGGGATTCCGGCCCTGTCGTTGCCGGGGCCGGGCCCCCAGTTCAAACGGGGCTTTGCCGAGCGCCAGAGCCGCCTGCTGGGGGGCGCCGTGGCGGTGTGCCGCAGCCCCGAGCAGCTGCGGGATCGCCTGGGGCTGCTGCTGCAGGATCCTTCGCTGCGGGGCCAGCTGGCGGCCATCGGCCGCCGCAGGATGGGCCCCCCCGGGGGCAGCGAGGCCTTGGCCCAGCTGGTGGCTGGGCGGTTGCTGGGTCGGGCGGGATGATGGCGGGGTGCCCGCACCGCCGCAGCGCCCCATGGCCGCCCCCCAGGACAAGGACTACGCCACCGCCTGCGGCCGGCTCGCCAGCAGCTTGAGCATCAGCCTGGCCGCCGCCCGCCGCAAGGTGGAGCTTGTGGCCGCCAAGGAGGGCGTGCGGGACAACCCCGGACGGCTGTTGATCGCCCAGCGCCTGATGCTCGAGGCCCAGGGGGTGGGGGAGCAGTCGCGTCAGCTGCTGGATGTGTTGCTGGAGGCGGTGCAGGAAGAAGCCAACTACATCGGCGACGACTGAGCCCCCGCCCCACAGCCCCTCAGGAGCGGTGCTCAAACACCGCCCCAAAGCGGCCGCGGTCGAGTTCGGCGATCACCGGGATGCAGGCGAAGCTGCGCTGCGCCAGGGCCAGTCGCTCCTCCCGTTGCAGCATCTGCACCAGCCGGTCGCGGGCCGGCAGCAGGTAGCGCACGTCGTTGGCGGCGTAGGCCAGCTGGGTGTCGCTGAGTTCCTCCACCCGGCCCCAGTCGCTGCTCTGGGCCCCCTTGTCGAGCTCCACGCCGCAGAGCTCCTGCACCAGCTCCTTGAGCCCGTGGCGGTTGGTGTAGGTGCGCGCCAGGCGGCTGGCCACCTTGGTGCAAAACAGCGGCGCCACGGCGATGCCGAGCCCCTCCCCGAGGGCGGCCACATCAAAACGGGCGAAATGGAACACCTTTTCAATCGCGGCGGCTTCCATCAGCTGCCGCAGCAGGGGGGCCTCCGTTTGGCCGCGGTGGATGCGGATGCAGCAAACGTTGTCGTGGGCATCGCTGATCTGCACCAGGCAGAGGCGGTCGCGGCCGTGCACCAACCCCATGGCTTCGGTGTCCACCGCCAGGGCCTGGGCCCCGGCCAGCAGGCCGTGCCATTCGCTGTTGAGGTCGTGGTCGAGCACGGCGAAGCGGGCCGGGCTGGAGCCCGCCGCCGGCGCGCTCGCGGGGCCGACGCTGGGGGAGAAGCTGCTCACGGGTGCGGGGCGGGGATGGGGCCATCGTCGCGGATGGCTCCACCGCCACCCCCAAATCCCAACATCACCTTTCGCTGTTGGTGCTCAACCTGAGACGGCGCTAGCAGGTGGATAGAGCCCGCCCGCCGCCATGTCCAGCCGCGAGACATCCGCCCGCCGTTTGCCCTTGCCTTCGGGCCTCGGGGGCATCCGGGCTTTTTTTGATCAGCCGCCGATTCAGCACCTGGGCCTCGAGCTGGCGGTGTGCTGGATCCTGGAGTGCCTGCTCCAGCAGGACAGCTACCCCACCGCCTTGATGCATGGCCTGGCGGAGGCCCACCCCAAGCTGCGCCTCTCGGAAACGGTGCTGCAGCAGGCCCTCAGCTTCCTCGACCAGGACGGTGCCATCAGCAGCTACTCCCAGCGCTGTCCCAGCCGCGGCCGGCCGCGCCGCATGCTGCACCTGCTCGATGACCACCGCCCCGCCGCCGAGCAGCTGATGGACCCCTGGCACCATTGGCTCGACGAGAATGAGCACGAGCTCCACAGCGGACGTCATGCCACCGGCCCTGGGATCCACCCTGCTGCTCACGCTGCTGCTGGCCATCGGCCTGGTGTTCTTTCTGCGGGCTGCTAGCAAAGACCGCACCACCGTGGTGGAGGTGCGCTCCTCCAAGCCCCCGCTGGTGGTGCTGCCGGCGCTCACCGAGTGGCTGCAGCAACGGGGATGGCGCCAGGAGGCCACCAACCCCGACCGGCGTTTGCTGCAGTTCAGCGGCCAGGTGAAGGCCTCGGGCCTGTTGGCCGTGTTGTTGTCGCTGTTGGGGGGTGTGGGGGCCGGTTGCCTCGGCCTGGTGCTGCGGCAGCTGCTGCCCGCGTTGGGGTGGTGGCCCCTGCTGTTGGTGGGCCTGGGCCCGCTGGCGGGCTGGATCTATCGCCGCCGCGCCGCCCGCCCTGAAACCGTGGAGCTGCGGCTGATCAGCCACGACGAGGCCACCGGTAGCGCCCTGCAGCTGCGGGCGCACCGCGATGAGCTGATTGCCCTGGAGCTGGAGCTGGGCCCCAGCCTGGGGTTGTTCAGCGATGGGGATCTGCTGAAGTCGCCAATCTGAGCCAGAGTGGCCACCGCTCGCCGCCGGTGGTTCGATGGCCAGTCCCCGTGGGCTTCGCCGCAGTGCCCTCTCCACGGGGTTGGTGCTGCTGTGTTTGGGCTTGGCGGCGGCGGCCCAGGCGCCGGCGCCGGGCAGCCGCGATCCCCTCACCGGCGTGCGCAGCCGCCTCGGCCGCGATTGGGTGGGGCAGCGGCCCGAGCCCGCCGATCTGCCGATCCTGGTGATGGCGGGCCACGCCGATTCCCAGGGCATCGCTGGCGCCGGCACCGGCGGCGCGGCGGTGGATGTGCAAGGGGCCCAGCCGATGCAGCCGGGCATCCGTGATGAGCTCTATTGGAACCTCGCGGTGGCCCGCCGGGTGGTGGCCCTGGGCCTGCAGCGGGGCCTCAACATCCGCTTCTACGACCCACCCCAGCGCACCATCCGCGAGGGCGACGATCCCCGCACCACCTGGAGCGTGGGCAAGGCCCATGCGGCCGCCGGCGGCTATGCCCTGGAAATCCATTTCGATGCCTACGGCCCCGAAGGGGTGGGCTCCGGCGTGATCCCCGCCCTGCACCGCCCCTTCAGCCGGCTCGATGAAAGCCTGGCCCAGGCCTTTGGGGGCTACCCGCAGCAGTTCCGCGGTGGCCTGGGGGGGCCGCGCCGCGGCATCACCCTGCTGGAGATCGGCAAGCTCGAGCCACCCCTGGAGCCCGCCCTGCGCAACCCCAGCTCCCGCGAACAGGCCTTGGCGGCCATCGCCGAGCGGGTGGTGGCGGCCCTGGAGCAGGGGTTGGGGCGTCAGCCCGCTGGCGTGGCCTCAGCCGATGGCCCCGTGGGGTTGGCACCGGGCCACCAGTGAGTCGTCCTCGAGCCAGTTCTGGGGCCGGGTGAACAGCTCGGTGAGCAGGGCCTCGCGGCTGCCGGCCTCGGGCTGATAGCCGTATTCCCAGCGCACCAGCGGCGGCAGCGACATCAGGATCGATTCCGTGCGGCCGTTGGTTTGCAGGCCGAAGATCGTGCCGCGGTCGAACACGAGGTTGAACTCCACGTAGCGGCCGCGGCGATACAGCTGGAACTGGCGTTCGCGCTCGCCGTAGGGGGTGTTGTGGCGCTTCTCGGCGATCGGCACGTAGCTGGGCAGAAAGGCGTTGCCGCAGGCGCTGGCCAGCTGGAACAGTTGCTCCCAGCTCTGGGGTTGGGGGCCCACCCGTTCACCGGCGGCGGCGGCGGGGCCTGTGGGGGCCTGGCCCTTGTAGAGCACGCCGCGGGGGTCTTGGTAGTCGTAAAAAATCCCGCCCACACCCCGGGTTTCGCCGCGGTGCTTGAGGAAGAAGTATTCATCGCACCAGGGCTTGAACACCTCGTAGAAGGCCGGATTCACGCTGTCGCAGGCCCCCTTGAGGGTGCGGTGGAA
>CAWUND010000016.1:0-14814 GCA_963923815.1 uncultured bacterium | reverse complement strand
AGCCTTCGTCGGCAGCGTCAGATGTGTATAAGAGACAGCGGCTTCCCAGGCGGCCTCAGCAGCCATCACTCACACTCCATGCCTGGGGGAATCCTATGGAAAGGGCCCCGGCCCCCTGGGCCCCTCAGCTGAAACACTGAGGCAGCGACGCCTCCACCGCCCCCATGGCTGCGGCCCCCGGCCCACCGGTGCTGATCCTCGGCGGCGGCCTGATGGGGCTGGCCATCGCCCACCAGCTGGCCCGCCGCGGCCGCGCCGTGGAGGTGCTCAGCCGGCGGCGCAGCGAGGCGGCGGGGTTTGTGGCGGCCGGCATGCTCGCCCCCCACGCCGAAGGGCTGAGCGGAGCGCTGCTGCAGCTGGGGCAGGCGAGCCTGGAGTGCATTCCTGCCTGGGTGAAGCAGATCGAGGCCGACAGCGGCCTGGCCTGCGGCCTGCGCCCCTGCGGAATCGTGGTGCCGTTTGCCACGGCGGCCGAGCGCGACGCCTACCCCACGGCCCCCTGGGGGGAAGCGCTGGAGCGCACGGCTCTGGAGCGGGAGGTGCCGGGCATCGGCCCGCGCTGGCGGGCCGGGCTGCTGTTCCGCCAGGACGGCCAAATCGACAACCGCCGCCGGCTGATGCGCGCCCTGGAGCGGGCCTGCGCTGGCCTGGGGGTGCGCTTTCAAGAGGGGGTGGAGGTGCTGGCCCTGCGGCGGCGCCACGGGCGCCTGGAGGGGGTGCAACTCCGCAACGCCGAAGGCGACCTGCAGGAACGGCCGGCGGAGCAGGCCGTGCTGTGCTGCGGGGCCTGGAGCAGCCAGCTGCTGCCGGAGCTGCCCATCCAGCCGGTGAAGGGGCAGATGCTGTCGCTGCAGGGGCCCCGCGAGGCCCTGCGGCGGGTGATCTTTGGACCCGGCACCTACCTGGTGCCCCGGGAGGATGGCCTGCTGGTGGTGGGGGCCACCAGCGAACGGGAGGCGGGGTTCCGCGAAGGGCTCACCCCCGACGGCCAACGCCAGCTGCAGGCGGGCATCGCGGAGCTGCTGCCGGAGGCGAGCCAATGGCCACCGATGGAGCGCTGGTGGGGCTTTCGCCCCTGCACCCCGGATGAGGGGCCGCTGCTGGGGGCCTCAGCGGTGGCGGGCCTGTGGTTGGCCTGCGGCCACCACCGCAACGGGGTGCTGCTGGCGGCGATCACCGCCCAGCTGCTGGATGGGGCCATCGCCCAAACATTGGAAGGCCCCCAGCGGAGCCTGCTGGAGGCGTTCCACTGGGGGCGGTTTGGAGAAGCCGGAGAGGAGACCGGCGGGGATCAGCCCTCGGTGCGCCAGGTTTGATCGGCGGGGGTCCAGTCGCTCAGCTCGGAGGCCTGGAACCACAGGCCGATTTCGAAGGCGGCGGTTTCGGGGGCGTCGGAGCCGTGGATCACATTGCGGCCGATATTCACCGCCAGATCACCGCGGATGGTGCCGGGTTCGGCCTCCAGGGGCTTGGTGGCACCGATCAGCTTGCGGGCGCTGGCGATCACGCCGTCGCCTTCCCACACCATGGCCACCACGGGGCCGGAGGTGATGAAGTCCACCAGGCCAGCGAAGAAGGGGCGCTCACGGTGCACGCCGTAGTGGCTCTCGGCCAGCTCACGGCTGGGGGTGAGCTGCTTGAGGCCCACCAGCTTGAAACCCTTGCGCTCAAAGCGGCCCAGGATCTCTCCCACCAGGCCCCGTTGCACGCCGTCGGGCTTGATGGCAACGAAAGTGCGTTCGGCGGCCATGGCAAAAAACGGTCAGATCCGGCCCATCGTCCGCGGCGAAGCCGCCGGTTGGCAAGCACAGTGGTGCCGTGATCCCCGACCCTGCCTTGACCAGCTGGACCACCGCCGACAGCGCCGCCCTCTACGGCCTCGACCGCTGGGGGGAGCCCTACTTCTCGGTGAATGGCCGCGGCCACATCAGCGTGCAGCCCCAGGGGGAGCGCGGCGGCAGCCTGGATCTGCTGGAGCTGGTGCAGGGCCTGCAGGGCCGCAACCTGGGGCTGCCGCTGCTGATCCGCTTCGACGACATCCTCGAAGACCGGCTGGAGCGGCTGCACGGCGCCTTCGAGCGGGCCATCGCCCAGTACGGCTATGGCGGCCGCTACCAGGGCGTGTTCCCGGTGAAGTGCAACCAGCAGCGCCACGTGGTGGAGGAACTGGTGGCCTGCGGCAAGCGCTGGCATTTCGGCCTGGAGGCGGGCAGCAAGGCCGAACTGCTGATCGCCCTCTCCCTGATCGATGACCCCGAAGCGCTGCTGATTTGCAACGGCTACAAGGATCAGCGCTACATCGAAACGGCAATCCTGGCGCGGCGGCTGGGGCGCCAGCCGGTGGTGGTGATCGAGCAGGCCGATGAGGTGCAGCGGATCATCGAGGCCAGCCACGCCCTGGGGGCCGCACCGTTCATCGGCATCCGCGCCAAGCTCTCCAGCCGCTCCAGCGGCCGCTGGGGCAGCTCCGTGGGGGACACGGCCAAGTTTGGCCTCTCCATCCCCGACCTGCTGGCCACGGTGGAGGCCCTGCGGGCGGCGGATCTGCTGAGCGAACTGCGGCTGCTGCACTTCCACGTGGGCAGCCAGATCAACGACATCGCCGTGCTCAAGGACGCCCTGCAGGAGGCGGGGCAGGTGTACGTGGAGCTCACCAAGCTGGGGGCCCCCATGGGCTACCTGGATGTGGGGGGCGGCCTGGGGGTGGACTACGACGGCAGCCGCACCGCCACCGCGGCCTCCACCAACTACTCGCTGCAGAACTACGCCAACGATGTGGTGGCCACGGTGCGGGAATGCTGCGAGCCCCACGGGGTGGCCGTGCCCACCCTGGTGAGCGAAAGCGGCCGCGCCATCGCCAGCCATTTCTCGGTGCTGGTGTTCAACGTGCTGGGCAGTGCCCAGGTGCCCGCGGCCCTGCCTGCGGCTGGTGAGAGCGAACCGCTCACCGTTCGCAACCTGCGGGAGACGTTGGCCGGCATCACGGCAACCGGCGGTGATGACGACGGCGCCCTCTCCCGCCTGCAGGAGGCCTGGAACGACGCCATCAAGTTCAAGGACGACGCCCTGGCCGCCTTCCGGCTGGGCTACCTGAGCCTGCCGGAGCGGGCCATGGCCGAACAGCTCACCTGGGCCTGCGCCGCCGCCATCGTGGAGCGCCTGCCCCGCGGCGGCGCCATCCCCGACGACCTCAAGAGCCTGCGGGCCGCCCTGGCCGGCACCTATTACGCCAACCTCTCGGTGTTCCGCTCGGCGCCGGACACCTGGGCGATCGAGCAGCTGTTCCCGCTGCTGCCGATCCACCGGCTGGAGGAGGAACCCACCCGGCTCGGCCATTTCGCCGACCTCACCTGCGATTCGGACGGCAAACTGGCGCGCTTCATCGGTGATGGGCAGGCCAAGCCGCTGCTGGAGCTGCATGCGCCCCAGGAGGGGCAGCCCTATTTGATCGGGATGTTTCTGGGGGGCGCTTACCAGGAGGTGATGGGCAACCTGCACAACCTGTTCGGCAGCACCAATGCCGTGCACATCCGCCTGGCCCCCGGCGGGGGTTACCAGGTGGACCATGTGGTGCGGGGCAACACCAACGCCCAGGTGCTGGAGGCGATGGAGCACAACCCAGACCTGCTGCTGGAGCGCCTGCGCATGGCCAGCGAGGCGGCGATCCAACGGGGCGACCTCAAGATCAGCGACGCCCGCCGGCTGATGGACCACCTGGAAACCAGCCTGCGGCAAACGACCTATCTGCAGGGGTGACGGCTCAGGCCGCCGGCAGGCAACAGCTGGGGTGCGCCATCAACTCGTGGGCCACGTCATAGGGCGTGTCCTGGGGGTCCAGCCAGGTGGAGCAATGGAGGCTCTCCTGGCCGGGGGTGGTGGATTGGCGGCAGCCCTCCAGCTGCAGCCGAGCACCCAGCAACACCAACCGGAAACTCCAGTGGTCGCGGGATTGGATGTCAAAGCTGTTGGCCATGGCGAACAGCTCCTGGATTGAGAGGTAACCGCAGGGTTCCGCCAATGCAGCGCCCTGCCAGCCGTAAGGAACGGTTTGGCAGGCGGCTGGCCCGGGGCGGTGTCAGCCCAACGCCACCTGCAGCTGCTGCCGCGCCTGCTCCAGGGCACCATCCAGGGCCGCGCCATCGCGGCCGCCGGCCTGGGCCAGGTTGGGGCGGCCGCCGCCGCCGCCGCCGCAGAGCTTGGCAATGCCGCCGATGAAGGCACCGGCCTTCGGACCCGCGGCGATCACCTCAGGGCCAAAGGCCGCCACCAGGATCACCTTGCCGAAATCACTCGGGTCGGGCAGGCCACCGAGCACCACCGCAGCCCCGGCGCCCAACTGATCCACCAGGCCCTGGGCGGCGCTCTGAAGGCCGGCCCCCTCCACCCCATCGAGGCGGGCCACCAACAGCACCGAGCCGGCCACGGGCTGCGCCTGGGCCGCCAACGCCGCCGACTTGGCCAGGGCCAGTTCCTCGCGGGCCGCCGCCAGCGCCTTCTGGCTGGCCTTGAGCTCATCGCTGAGCTGGCTCACCCGCTCCACGATCTCGCCGGGCTGGGCCTTGAAGCGCTCGCCCAGTTGCTTCACCACCGCGTCGCGTTCGTTGAGGTAGGCCAGCACGGCAGCGCCGGCCACCGCTTCAATGCGGCGGATGCCGGCGGCCACGCCGCTCTCGGCCACGATCTTGAACAGGCCAATTTCAGCGGTGTTGGCCACGTGGGTGCCGCCGCACAGCTCCATCGACACGCCGGGCACGTCCACCACCCGCACCACATCGGCGTACTTCTCACCAAACATCGCCACGGCGCCGGCGGCCTTGGCCGCCTCGATCGCCATCTCCGCCACCTCGAGCCCGTGGGCCTCGCTGATCCAGCCATTGATCAGCGCCTCGATCTGCTGCAGCTCCGCGGGCGTCACGGCGCGGGGGCAGTGGAAGTCGAAGCGCAGCCGATCGAAATCCACCAGCGACCCCGCCTGGCCGATGCCCGGATCCACCACCTGCTTGAGCGCCGCCTGCAGCAGGTGGGTGGCCGTGTGGTTGGCCTGGGCGCGGCGACGGCAGGCCCGATCCACCTGGCCCTGCACCACATCACCGATGGACAGGCGGCCCCGCTCCACCCGGCCGCTGTGCACAAACACGCTGCGGTTGCGCGACACCGCGTCGATGGCCACGATCACGCCGTCGCCGCCGGAGCCATCGCCGGAGAGCACACCGCGGTCGCCCACCTGGCCGCCGCCCTCGCCATAGAAGGGGGTGGTGTCGAGCACCACCTGCACCGCATCGCCCGCCACCGCCTGCTGGGCCGGTTCGCCATTCACCACCAGGGCGAGCACACAGCTGCTTTGCTCCAACAGCTCGTACCCTCGGAACTGGGTGGCCTCGAGCTCAGCCGCCACCTGATCAATGGCCCCCTGCAGGGTGAGGTCGATGCTTACCGCCGCCGCCTTGGCCCGCTGCCGCTGGGCCTCCATGGCCGCCTCAAAACCGGCCAGATCCACCGTGAGGCCGTGCTCCTCGGCGATCTCCTCGGTGAGCTCCAGCGGGAAGCCGTAGGTGTCGTACAGCTCAAAGGCCTGCTCACCGGAGATCTGCTGCGGCTGGGTCGCCAGCACATCCGCCAGCAGCTTCTCGCCCCGCTCCAGGGTTTCCAGGAAGCGGGCCTCCTCCCGTTGCAACTCCGCCAGGATCACGTCCCGACGCTCCAGCAGCTGCGGGTAAGCGGCTTGCATCAGGGTGATCGACGCCTCCCCCATCGCCGTCAGGAAGGGTTTGTCGATCCCGAGGAGCCGTCCATGGCGCACCACGCGACGCAGCAGCCGACGCAGGATGTAGCCGCGGCCCAGGTTGCTGGCGGTGACGCCATCGCAGATCAATTGGGTGATGGCGCGGGAGTGGTCGCCGATCACCTTGAGGCTGGTCTGGCCCCGCCCATCCAGGGCGCGGTAGTCCACCCCTGCCAGGCCAGCGGCCGTTTCGATCAGGGGGTAGATGAGGTCGGTTTCGTAGTTGTTGGGCACCCCCTGCAGGATCTGGGCCATGCGCTCCAGGCCCATGCCGGTGTCGATGTTGCGGTTGGCCAGCGGCGTGAGGGTGCCCTCCGCGTCGCGGTTGTACTGCATGAACACCAGGTTGTAGAACTCGATGAAGCGGGAGTCGTCCTCGAGGTCGATGCCGTCGTCGCCGAGTTCCGGCTTGAAGTCGTAGTAGATCTCCGAGCAGGGGCCGCAGGGGCCGGTGGGGCCGGAGGCCCAGAAGTTGTCGGCCTCATCCATGCGGATGATCCGCTTGGGGTTCACCCCCACCACATCGCGCCAGATGGCCTCGGCTTCGTCGTCCTCCCGGAACACGCTCACCACGAGGTTGTTGGGGGAGAGGCCGAACACACCGGTGCTCAGCTCCCAGGCCCACTGGATCGCCTGCTCCTTGAAGTAATCCCCAAACGAGAAGTTGCCCAACATCTCGAAGAACGTGTGGTGGCGCGCCGTGCGGCCCACGTTTTCGATGTCGTTGGTGCGGATGCACTTCTGGGCACTGGTGGCCCTGGCCGCCGGCCGCGGCTGCTGCCCCAGAAACACCGGCTTGAACGGCAGCATGCCGGCGATGGTGAGCAGCACCGTGGGGTCGTCCGGCACCAGCGAGGCGCTGGCCATGGGCCGGTGGCCGCGCTGTTCGTAAAAGCCGAGGAAGGCCGCACGGATCTCGGCACCGCTCATCGAACGACCGGTGCGAGGGGCGGCGGCAGCCATGGCGAAGCGAGAAAAGCCTGAACCGGGCATGATCGCGCAACATGAGCGCCCCCACCGCCACGGCAGCCAGCGACGCGCCCTCACGGGCCCAGTTGCGGCTGCGCTCAATCGCCTGGGCCCTGGCCGCCGGCGCCAGCGCCCTGCTACTGGGCCTACCCCTGGGGCTGGAGCCGGCCCTACGGGCGGGGGGCTGCGGCTTCTTCTATGGCCTGCTGGCCTTCCATCTGCAGCGGGTCGACCCCGATGACAGCCACCTGCAGGCGGGCCTGGTGGGGGCCGTCTGCGGCATCCACAGCCTGGGGCTGCCGCCCCTCAGCCCCTGGCCGTTGCCGGCGCCGGTGGGCACGGCCTTGGCGCAGGTTGCGCCAACTGTGATGATGGAGCTCGTTCGTGCCTGGCTGCCGCTGATCGGCGCCGCGCTGGTGCTGCACGGATCGCAAGCCCTGTCGCGAGTTTTCGCGGCGCGGCCACAGGCGGTCCGGCGCCCCTGATCCCCAGGCCCTGCCTCCATGAGCCTGCTGCATGCCACCTGGCTGCCCGTCGTGCCGGCGGGGAGTTTCGCCAAAGGCAAGGCCCCCACTGCGGGCCTGCTGATCTGGGCGGACACCTGGCGTGTGGCCGATCCCGTGAGCCCGGTGCTGGAGGCTCCGCTCCACCCCCTCAGCCTCGACATCGACACCCTGGCCACCTGGCTGGACGACAACGCCTTCTGGTCGGAAGACCTGCGCCAGGCCAGCGCCACCCTCACCCTTCCCAGCCGCCAGCAGGGGGCGCGCGGCCAAAAGAGCGACGCCAGCGATGCCTGGAGCGGCATGCCCCTGCAGGCGGGTGAACCCCTGCCCAAAGACCTGAGCTGGTGGCCCTGGCAGGTGGAGGGCTGGTTCCTCAAGCCCGGCCCGGCCGCCGAATGGCTCAACCTGCTGCCCCTCTCCGGCTACGCCGAGGCGGGCCTCGGCGACGACCTGCACTGGTGGTCGCACGTGCAGCGCTGGTGCTTGAGCCTGATTGCCCGCGGCCGCTGGCTACCCGATGCCGCCGGCGGCAAGGCCAGCTGGCTGCCGCTGCTCAACCGTGAAGACGACCGCCGCCGCCTCGAGGAGCTGGCCCTGCGGATGCCCCAGGTGGTGGCCGCCGCCAGCGCCGATCGCCACCTGGCCTGCGGCCGGCCCCGCTCCAATCGGCTGCTGGTGGCCAGCATCGTGGAGAAGTTGGTGGATGGCCAGCTGCGGGCCGCCTTCGCCCCCGGCGGCCAGGGGCTGGATCCGTTGCTGGCGGCCTGGGAAGCGGCCCTGGGGGATCCGGGCGGCCGCCTCGCCCTCGACGACGAAGACCAGGAGCGCCTGGCCATCGCCAGCCACCACTGGCGCGAAACCGTGGCCGGCAAGGTGGCCCCCGCCCGGGCCTGCCTCGAACTGTTCACCCCGCCGGAGGGGGAAGAACTCTGGGAGCTGCGCTTTGGCCTGCAGGCGGAAGCAGACCCCAGCCTGCGGGCGCCGGCGGGCATGGTTTGGGCCGCCGGCGACGGCGATCTAGCCCTGGGGGAAATCCAGGTGGAGCAGCCCGGCGCCCTGCTGCTGGAGGGCCTGGGGCGGGCGCTGCTGGCCTTTGAGCCGATCGAGCGCGGCCTCGATGCCGCCACGCCGGAGGCGATGCAACTCACGCCGGCGGAAGCATTTGTGCTGGTGCGCACCGCCGCGTCCCGCCTGCGGGACGTGGGCGTGGGGGTGATCCTGCCCGCCAGCCTCTCCGGCGGCCTGGCCAGCCGGCTGGGTCTGGCGATCACCGCCGAACTGCCCGAGAAATCCCGCGGCTTCACCCTCGGCGAAACGCTCGAGTGGCGCTGGGAGTTCATGATCGGCGGCGTCACCCTCAACCTGCGCGACCTCGAGAAGCTCTCCGCCAAGCGCAGCCCGCTGGTGCAGCACAAGGGGGCCTGGATCGAGCTGCGGCCGCTGGATCTCAAGAACGCCGAGAAGTTCTGCGCCGCCGAGCCCCCCTTCAGCCTCGATGACGCCCTGCGCATCACCGGCAACGAAGGGGAAACGCTGCAGCGCTTGCCGGTGCACGCCTTCACCGCCGGCCCGCGGCTGCAGGCGGTGCTGGAGCAGTACCACCAGCAGAAGGCCCCCGATCCGCTGCCGGCCCCGCCCGGCTTCGCCGGCCAGCTGCGCCCCTACCAGGAGCGGGGCCTGGGCTGGCTGGCCTTCCTGCACCGCTTCGACCAGGGGGCCTGCCTGGCGGACGACATGGGCCTGGGCAAAACGATCCAACTGCTGGCCTTCCTGCAGCACCTCAAGGCGGAGGAGGAATTGAAACGGCCGGTGCTGCTGGTGGCGCCCACCTCCGTGCTCACCAACTGGAAACGGGAGGCGGCCGCCTTCACCCCCGATCTGGTGGTGAACGAGCACTACGGACCGCGCCGCCCCTCCAGCCCCGATGCCCTCAAGAAGGCCCTCAAAGGGGTCGACCTGGTGCTCACCAGCTACGGGCTACTGCAACGCGACAGCGAAATCCTCGACACCCTCGACTGGCAGGGGGTGGTGATCGACGAAGCCCAGGCGATCAAAAACCACAACGCCAAACAATCGATGGCGGCCCGCGACCTGGGCCGGCCGGGTAAGGGTCCGCGCTTCCGCATCGCCCTCACCGGCACGCCGGTGGAAAACCGCGTCAGCGAGCTCTGGGCACTGATGGATTTTCTCAATCCCAAGGTGCTCGGCGACGAACCCTTCTTCCGCCAGCGCTATCGCCTACCGATTGAGCGCTATGGCGACATGTCGTCGCTGCGCGACCTCAAAGCCCGGGTCGGCCCCTTCATCCTGCGGCGCCTGAAAACCGACAAATCGATCATTTCCGACCTGCCCGAAAAGGTGGAACTGAGCGAATGGGTGGGCCTCGCCCCCGAGCAGCGCAAGCTCTACAACAAAACCGTGGAGGACAGCCTGGATGCCATCGCCCGGGCACCGCTGGGCCAGAAGCACGGCCAGGTGCTGGCCCTGCTCACCAAGCTCAAGCAGATCTGCAACCACCCGGCCCTGGCCCTCAAGCAGGACCCCGACCCCAGCGATGCGGGGTTCTTCAAGGAGTTCGCCGCCCGCAGCGCCAAAGTGCAGCGGCTGGAGGAAATCCTCGAGGAGGTGATGGAGGCGGGCGATCGGGCCCTGCTGTTCACCCAGTTCGCCGAGTGGGGCCACCTGCTCAAGGCCCACCTCGAACACCGCTGGCGCCAGGAGGTGCCGTTCCTCTACGGCAACACCAGCAAAGCCGAACGCCAGGCGATGGTCGACCGCTTCCAGGAGGACCCGCGCGGCCCGCAGCTGTTCCTGCTGTCGCTCAAGGCCGGCGGCGTCGGCCTCAACCTCACCCGCGCCAGCCACGTGTTCCACATCGACCGCTGGTGGAACCCGGCCGTGGAAAACCAGGCCACCGACCGCGCCTACCGGATCGGCCAACAAAACCGGGTCCTGGTGCACAAGTTCATCACCAGCGGCTCGGTGGAGGAGCGCATCGACCGCATGATCAAGGAAAAGTCGAAGCTGGCGGCCGACATTGTGGGCTCCGGCGAAGACTGGCTGGGCGGCATGGACATCGGCCAGCTCAAGGACCTGGTGACCCTCAGCGACGAATGAGACGACCCCTGCCATGACCCTCTCCCCCGGCAACCACAACGGCATCACCACCCAACTGGGCGACCAGGGCCTGGGCCAGCAGCCCTGGTGGGTGGAGCAGTGGATGGAGCTGATCAACGGCTACCGCTTCAAGAAACGGCTGGAGCGCGCCTGGGCCTACGCCCGCGAGGGCAACGTGCTCTCGATCCGCTTTGAAGGGCGCCGCGTGCACGCCCGCGTGCAGGGCAGCGGCGAAGACCCCTACAAGGTGAAGCTCTGGCTCGACGTGCTCAGCGACGACGACTGGGGCTACGTGCTCGAAGCCCTCGGCCAGAAGGCCCGCTGGTCGGCCCAGCTGCTGGCGGGGGTGATGCCGCAGGACATCGAACGGGCCTTCGCCGCCAGCGGCCGTCGCCTGTTTCCGTTCAAGTTGCAGGAGGTGCGCAGCGAGTGCACCTGCCCCGACAAGATCAACCCCTGCAAACACGTGAGCGCCGTCTACTACCTGATGGGCGAGCGCTTCAGCGAAGACCCCTTCGTGCTGTTTCAGCTGCGGGGCCGCACCCGCTCCCAACTGCTGAGCGACCTGGCGGTGCAGCGGCGGGCCCTGCTGGCCAAGAAGGCCTCCGAAGCCAAGGCCGCCCGCAAGGCCGATGGCGAGGGCAGCCCAACGCCCGCCACCGGCGACGGCCTGCACAACCCCACACCGGTGGCGATCCGCGACCCCAACCGCTGGTGGCGCTACGACGCCGCCCTCGATCCGGGGCTTGTGGTGATCACGCCCGCCATGGAGGGGGACACGGGCCTGGATGAGGCGGGGCCGTTGCCCCTGGCGGAGGACGGCCGCTTCCCCGAGGCGCCGCGCCAGTTTGTGGACCACCTGCGCAGCCAGGGGGCCGGCTTCAGCGCCGCCGCCATGGCCACCGCCATGGCCGCCGGCAGCAACCAGGGGCCACCAGACGACAGCAACGGCTAGGGCCATGGCCGCCGGCGCCCCCTGGCTCGAGCCCCCGGCACAGCAGCTGGCGGCCTGCATCCTGCGCAGCCACCGGGCCGGCTTTGGCCGCCCCCTGCTCGGCGCCAACGATCCGGAGCACCAGGCCCAGGAGCTGTTCGCCTGCTCCACGGTGGTGCTGGCCCACGACGGCAGCGACCCCGGCGGCGATCCGGGGCCACGCTTGATCTATGCCAACGCGGCCGCCCTGCGGCTGTGGGAGCGACCCTGGAGGGAGCTGGTGGGGCTGCCGTCGCGGCTCACCGCCGAACCGCAGGAACGCAGCGGCCGGGCGCGAATGCTGCTGCAGGCCCTCCACCAGCACGCCATCACGGGCTACAGCGGCGTGCGCATCAGCCGCAGCGGCCGCCGCTTTCAGATCCGCAACGCGCGGCTGTGGACCCTCTGGACCGACGCGGGCGATCCCTGCGGCCAGGCGGCCGCCTTCAGCGACTGGTGGTGGCTCTAAGCCCGGGTTCGGCTCCCCCCACAACCCTGGTGGGGCAGCCGAACCCAGGCCGTGGGGGCCGTACCGATCGGATCGGTTCTCGCGCCCCTGGACCCGGGACAACGGGGCCACATTGGCGATGCGGGTGATCCCCCGCAACCGAGATCCCTTGCACACCTGGCCATGTTGACCCTGCGCCAATCCCCCTTCGATCTGTTCGACACCGATCTGTTCCAGAAACTGGAGCAACAACTGCACAGCGCCGAGCGCGTGCCCGCCGCCGAGGTGCGTGAAACCGAGGCCGGCTACAGCATCAGCCTGGAGCTGCCGGGCGTGGAGCGCGACTCCATCGATGTGAAAGCCACCGACCGCAGCCTGGTGATCAGCGCCGAGCGCCGAGCACCCGAGGCGAACGCCGAGGCTGAGGCCGCCGGCCCCCTGCTGAGCGAGTTCCGCTACGGCACCTGGAGCCGCAGCTTCCGCTTCCCCTCCGGCATCGACCGGGAGGGCCTCAACGCCCACTACCGCGATGGCCTGCTCACGGTCACGGCCCCCAAGGCCCAGACCATGACCAGCGTCAGCGTGAAGGTGGAGGGCTGAGCTCCACACCAGCCACGCACCACACCAAACGAGGACGGGACCAGGCCCCGGCGACAACGCCGGGGCTGTTTTGTGCACCCCCAGCGGGACCAGGTCCCAAGCCCACCGGGGGGCCTACCTACAGTTGCCCGGTCTGCGCCGGGTCCCATGGCTGAACAACCCACAGCTGGCCGCCTCAGCCTGCAGTGCGAAACCATCGCCGCCGACACCACCACAATCCGCTCCCTGGACTGGGACCGCAGCCGCTTCGACATTGAGTTCGGCCTGCGCAACGGCACCACCTACAACAGCTTTCTGGTGCGGGGTGAGCGCACCGCCCTGATCGACAGCAGCCACCTCAAGTTCGAAGCCACCTGGCTGCCGTTGCTGCAGGGCGAGATCGACCCCAAGGCCATCGATCACCTGATCGTGAGCCACACCGAACCCGACCATTCCGGCCTGATCGGCCACCTGATTGATCTCAACCCCGAGCTCGAGATCGTGGGCTCCAAGGTGGCGATTCAGTTTCTGGAAAACCAGGTGCACCGCCCGTTCAACAGCCGGGCGGTGAAGAGCGGCGACGAGCTCGACCTGGGCACCAACCCGGACAGCGGCGTGCAGCACCGCTTCGAATTTCTCAGCGCCCCCAACCTGCACTGGCCGGACACGATCTTCTCGTTCGACCACGGCACCGGCATCCTGTACACCTGCGATGCCTTTGGCCTGCACTACTGCTCCGACGACGTCTTCGACGTCGACCCCGGCGCCATCGCTCCCGATTTCCGCTTCTACTACGACTGCCTGATGGGCCCCAACGCCCGCAGCGTGCTGCAGGCGATGAAGCGCATGGATGCCCTGCCGGCGATCACCACAGTTGCCGTGGGCCATGGCCCCCTGCTGCGCCATCACCTCAACCTGTGGCTAGGCGACTACCGCGCCTGGAGCGAAGGGCGCAGCAAGGGTGAGGCCTATGCGGCGGTTTGCTACCTGAGCCAATACGGCTTCTGCGACCGCATTAGCCAGGCCATCGCCCGCGGCATCGGCAAGGCGGAAGCCCAGGTGCAGCTGGTGGATCTGCGGGCCACCGACCCCCAGGAACTCAGCGCCCTGATCGGCGAAGCCAATGCGGTGGTGGTGCCCACCTGGCCCGCCAACCCCGATGCCGAGCTGCAGGCCTCCATCGGCACCCTGCTGGCGGCCCTGCAACCGAAGCAATGGGTGGCCAGCTACGACGCCTTTGGCGGCAACGACGAACCGATCGACACCGTGGCCAGCCGGCTGCGCAGCCTGGGGCAGAAGGAAGCCTTTGAGCCGCTGCGCATCCGCCAGGTGCCCGACGGCAACGACTACCAGCGCTGCGAGGAGGCCGGCACCGACCTGGGCCAGCTGCTCACCCGCGAGAAAACCATCGCCGCCATGAAGGCCCTCGATGGCGACCTGGACAAGGCCCTGGGCCGTCTCTCCGGGGGCCTCTATGTGGTGACCGCCCGCCAGCAGGAACGGGCCTCCGCCATGGTGGCCAGCTGGGTGAGCCAGGCCAGCTTCGAGCCACCCGGCATCACCGTGGCGGTGGCCAAGGACCGCGCCATCGAAGCCCTGCTGCAGGTGGGGGATCGCTTCGTGCTCAACATCCTGCGGGAGGACAACCACCAGCCCCTGCTGCGCCATTTCCTCAAGCGCTTCCCCCCCGGCGCCGACCGCTTCGCCGGCGTCAGCACCCTCGATGGCGTGGCCGCCGGTGGCCCCGTGCTGGGGGATGCCCTGGCCTTCCTCGGTTGCCGCGTGCAGCAGCGCATGGAGGGGCCCGACCACTGGATCATCTACGCCGAGGTGGAGCAGGGCAACGTCTCCGACACGGAGGCGAGCACCGCCGTTCACCACCGCAAAGTGGGGAACCACTACTGATGCCCGACGGCCAACCCACCGCAGGCGCCGACCGGAGCGTCATTCAGATCCCCATCGAACCGGGGTTGATCTGCCTGCGGGGGCTCAGCCCGCGCAGGCTGCGCTTCGAGGTGGAATACGGCCTGGAGCGCGGCACCAGCGCCAACAGCTTCCTGTTTGAAGGGGGCGACGGCGCCGCCGGCAAACCGATCCCGCCGGTGCTCGTGCACCCGCCGGGCGATTCCTTCGCTGCGCCGTTCCTGGAGCAACTCACCACCCTGGTGCCCGCCCAGGCGGAGCTCAAGGTGATCGTGGGGCACGTGAACCCCAACCGGGTGGCCCTGCTGCGGCGCCTGGCCGCCCAATGGCCCGCGCTGATGCTGGTGGCCTCCAACGCCGGTGCCCGCCTCCTGGAGGACCTCTGGGGCCAGCAACGCCCCGCGGGCCCCGACGCCACGGCGCAGACCCAGGAGCTGCCCCCCCTGCCGCCGATCGATGTGGTGAAGCAGGAGGGCTGCCGCCCCCTGGCCCATGGCTTCCGCCTCTGCCTGTATCC